>JBPEWS010000272.1:0-1594 GCA_052032465.1 Pseudomonadales bacterium | reverse complement strand
GCCTGCATATCGGTAGGAAACGCAGGATAGGGAGCTGTTGTCAACGAAACGGCCTTAGCGCGCTTGCCATGACTGTTGAGCCGAATCCAGTTATCACCGGTGGTAATTTCCATCCCGGCTTCTTGAAATTTATCTAGCACCGCTTCCATCAAAGAGGCTTGAACATGGTGCAGGGTAATATCGCCACGTGTAATAGCCGCGCCGGCTAAATACGTACCTGCCTCAATGCGATCAGCGACAATAAAGTGTTCAGCGCCCTGAAGGGCATCCACACCATCAACGACGAGGGTCGCTGTACCAATACCTGATATTTTAGCGCCCATCTTCACCAAGAAGTCTGCAAGATCAGTGACCTCAGGTTCTCGAGCGGCATTTTCAATAATGGTTTGACCTTTAGCGAGTACCGCGGCCATTAGGATGTTTTCAGTACCTGTTACGGTTACCGTATCGAAGACAATGTGAGCACCCTGTAAACCTCCGACAGGAGCCTTGGCGATCACATAACCTTCTTCGACCTGAATCTCAGCCTGCATCTTTTCAAGTGCTTTTAGGTGTAAATCTACAGGGCGGCTCCCGATGGCGCAGCCACCAGGCAGGCTGACTTTTGCATAACCCCAGCGAGCCAGTAATGGACCCAAAACCAAAATAGAAGCGCGCATTTTTTTGACCAGATCATATGGAGCGCACTGGTTGTTTACGGTATCTGCGTTGATGGTGACAGACAATTTGTCGCAAAAACTAATCTCAGCACCTAATTCAGCCATTAAGGAAATCAGGGTAGAAACATCTTGTAGCTCAGGCAGGTTCGTCAGTGTTGAAGCGCCTTCTGGCAATAGCGTAGCTGCAAGAATTGGCAGGCTAGCATTTTTTGCACCTGAAACTTTGATCTCACCAGTGAGTGGGCGTGTAGAACCCTTTACTAGAAATTTATCCATCGCGATTAAAAGCCGCGATCATTAAGGGTTTGCCATTCCTCAGGAGTATGCGCCATGATATTAACAGCGTGAACCTCACCTGAGGCGATCCAGCTGTTGAGCACTTTATAAATGGTTTGTTGACGCTTAACTTTATTGAGACCTTCAAAAACCTCACTCACCAATAATACGGTTAGGTGATTGCCTTCCATTTCGGTTCGGCAAATTTCGTGGCTGATGTCGGAGGCTAAAGCGCTTTGGATTTGATCAACTAGCATGGCATTTTTACAAAACAAAAGCGCTATTTTAGTCAATCTTTGTGCAGATTACACCCAAAAAAGCGCTGGCGGTTTTGAAGGCCTATGAAGCCAGCGGAAAGTGAGCTTGGAGATGGTAAAGCGTGATAAGTCGCTGGATACGCAATGGCGGGTTATGCAGCTCAAGCTCGATGCTGTGCTCGGCGAGCAATTGCTTCCACTGAAGCAAAATAGAAATCATACCGCTGTTGCTGTGCTCAAGCTGAGAAAGGTCAATCTCAAGGCGATTAGGTGTATTTCCGGCTTGAAGCCATTGGTTGATTAGAGCGGTGCCTTCAGCGGCCAGAGACTCCGTGTTAACGAAGTCTTGGCCACCTGAAATTACCAGTCGTTGGTCTGTGAATTGAATATTATTCTGCATTG
>JBPEWS010000271.1:0-2355 GCA_052032465.1 Pseudomonadales bacterium | reverse complement strand
TCGTGCATGGCTATGGCCTTGCTGCATCTCAGCTTCAGCGTTTGCGTGACCAGTCGATCCCGCTCACGATCTGTGTCGACAAAGTGGCGGCCAGTGGTGGCTATATGATGGCTTGTATCGGGCAAAAAATTCTAGCGGCGCCATTTGCGATCATTGGCTCGATCGGTGTGGTTGCGCAAATGCCCAATATCCACCGTTTGCTCAAGAAAAATGACGTGGATTACGATGTCTACACAGCAGGTGAGTTTAAGCGCACAGTGACAGTGATGGGCGAAAACACGGAAAAAGGCAAAGCCAAGTTTCAAGAAGAGCTGGAAGAAACTCATGTATTGTTCAAAAACTTTGTGCAAACCCATCGCCCAAGCCTAGATATTGCAGCTGTGGCAACGGGTGAGCATTGGTTTGGCGAGCAGGCTATTGAAAAAGGACTGATCGATGGCATCAGCACCAGTGATAGCTATTTAGTCGATAAAATGCGCGAACAAAATGTTTATCATGTTGAGTTCATTGAAAAGAAACCGTTACAAGAGCGCTTTGGCCTTGCCTTTTCTCAGGCGCTAATGACAATGTATGATCGACTCATATCGAAAAATTTGGAACAAAAGCTGTAGGAGAGACCAATGAGCAAAACAATGATACGCGTGATTCTGGGTGTGGTGATTGTCGTCATCGCGCTTTGGTCCATGAGCCTATATAACGGCATGCTAAGCCTAGATGAAGAAGTAAAAGCCAAATGGTCACAGGTTTTAAACCAGTATCAGCGCCGCGCTGACTTGATCCCAAACCTAGTGAGCACGGTGAAAGGCTATGCGGACCATGAGGAAAAAGTCTTTATTGAAGTCGCAAAAGCGCGCTCGCAAGTCGGCTCGGTCAATATCACGGCAGACGACCTATCTGATCCGAAAAAAATGGAGCAGTTCCAGCAAGCCCAAGGTGAGTTAAAATCAGCCATTTCGCGCTTATTGCTTGTCGCTGAGCGCTATCCTGAGCTGAAATCAAACCAAAACTTTCTTGAGCTTCAAGCTCAGCTCGAAGGCACAGAGAATCGCATTGCGGTTGAGCGTATGCGCTATATCGATATCGTAAAAACCTTTAACACCAAGGTACGTCGTATGCCGCAGGCAATTTTGCTTGGCCTGATGGGTTTTGACCCCATCGTTCAGTTTGGTGTTGAAAACGAAGCCGAGATCAGCACGGTACCTGAGGTGAGCTTCGAGTAACCACATGTCTGCATTGCTTGGCCGCCTCGTTAGCCTACTGCTTGTATTGTTGCTCAGTGGGGTTCACTCGGTAACTTGGGCATTTGCGCCAGTTCCTGAGCTAGAAGGAAGGGTGATGGACCTGGCGAACTTGCTGGCGCCCAACGAAGAGGCATTGCTTGTCCAAAAGCTCGAGGCTGTAGAGCAAGCCCAAGGCGCTCAAGTCGCTATTCTAACCGTGCCAACCACAGAACCAGAGGATATCGCGGCGTATTCGATTCGAGTCGTTGATCAATGGCAACTAGGCCGAGCAGGTATTGATGATGGCGTGCTTTTGTTAGTGGCGCGGGATGATCGCAGAATCCGAATAGAAGTCGGTTACGGCCTTGAGGGCGCTATTCCTGATGCCATAGCCAAGCGAATCATCAGCCAGCTGATCACGCCCGCGTTTCGCCAAGGGGATTTCTTCGCAGGGATTGATGCTGGCGCAACAGCGATCATCGCAAAAATCAACGGCGAAGACTTACCACTCCCAAAACAAGACAATGACGAATCAAAAGACGGAGCTGAAACCAATTTTGGCTTGCTGTTTTTCTTGATTATCTTTCTGAGCCCCTTATCAGCAAGGCTCTTGGGTCGTGTACTAGGCCCTGCTTCTTTGGCTACTGTGGCGGCAGTTTTTTCATGGATCATTACGGGTAGTCTCTTATTTGCTTCATTTGTTGCCTTGTTTGCCTTCATTGCGGGCTTTGCTGGCAAAGGAGGCTCGGTAGTTCACCGAGGCGGTGGCGGTCTGGGTCGCAGCGGAGGGTTTGGCCGTGGCGGAGGCTTTGGTAGAGGTGGCGGTTTTAGTGGCGGTGGCGGCGGTTTTGGCGGCGGCGGTGCTTCAGGAGGTTGGTAATGGTTCGGTGGTTACAACATTTATTATTGCCTAATTGGTGGAGACTTAGAGATTTCAACTCAGCTGCACTGAAGCAGATCGAGCAAGCTATTGCCGAAAGCGAGCTAGGTCATAGCGGTGAGATCTGCTTTGCTGTTGAAGGAAGCCTGTCCTTGTTTCAGTTATTAAAAGGCTTGTCCCCGCGTCAGCGATCACAAGATGTGTTTTCAAAGCTTCGTGTCTGGGATACGCAAAATAATAATGGTGTCTTGATTT
>JBPEWS010000270.1:0-3996 GCA_052032465.1 Pseudomonadales bacterium | reverse complement strand
CCTTGTGGACATTCTCAACGCTGGGTTGGCCTGAAGAAACACCTGAGCTTGCTACCTTCCACCCGACCAGTGTTTTGGTTACGGGTTTTGATATTATTTTCTTCTGGGTGGCGCGGATGATCATGATGACACTGAAATTCCGCAAAGAAGTGCCCTTTAAAACCGTTTATGTTCACGGTCTAGTTCGCGATGCCGAAGGCCAGAAAATGTCGAAGTCAAAAGGCAATGTGCTTGACCCGATTGATCTGATTGATGGCATTGACCTCGACAGCCTTGTACAAAAGCGAACGGCCAATATGATGCAGCCGCAAAAGGCCCAAAAAATCGAAAAAGCAACGCGCAAACAGTTTGCTGATGGTATTCCAGCTTTTGGTACGGATGCCTTGCGCTTCACCTTTGCTTCTTTAGCTTCTACTGGTCGTGACATCAAATTTGATCTGAATCGCATCACGGGTTATCGCAACTTCTGTAATAAAATCTGGAATGCTACCCGCTACGTATTGATGAATACTGAAGGTCAAGATAATGGCCTTGAAAGTGGCCAAGCAAGCAGTGAAGCAGACAATGTGCAATTAGGCCTAGCTGAGCGCTGGATTATCGCCCGCTTGCAGCAAACCGAGAGCGAAGTGAATCAAGCCATTGGCCAATATCGCTTTGACTTGGCTGCTAATGCACTTTATGAATTTGTTTGGAATGAATACTGCGATTGGTATTTAGAGCTGTCAAAACCGACACTCAACGGCGATGCCAGTGACGAGCTTAAGCGTGGCACAAGACGCACACTGTTGCGCGTGCTTGAAACGATTATGCGCTTGATGCACCCGATCATGCCGTATATCACGGAAGAAATCTGGCAGAAAATCGCCCCAATGACCGGTGTTGACCTCACTCAACAGCCAACCATTATGCTTGCACCTTATCCGCAAGCCGAGGCAGAGAAGATTGACCAAGGCGCGATTCAAGACGTTGAATGGCTTAAAGGCGTAATTACCAGCGTACGCAATATCCGAGGTGAGATGAACATCTCGCCAAGCCTTGCACTTAATGTGTATTTGCAAAACGGTGACTCCCAAGACCAAGCCCGACTCAATGCCAATGCCGACTACCTCAAGCGCCTGAGCAAACTGGAATCACTCACGTGGTTGGAGCCAGAGCAAGAGGCTCCAGCGGCAGCAGTTCAGCTTGTCGGTCAGATGAAAGTGATGGTGCCTTTGGCGGGTTTGATTGATAAATCTGCCGAGCTGGCGCGCTTGAACAAAGCCATCGCTAAGCTAGAAAAAGAAGTGCAGATCAACCAAAACAAGCTGAATAACCCGAAGTTTGTTGATAGCGCCCCTGAGGCCGTTGTCGCTGGTGCTCGCCAAAAGTTGGCAGATTCCGAGCGAGACCTTGCGGCTTTACAGACGCAATATCAGCAGATAGAACAGCTTTAAGACTTAAACCCTGCCCTGTGCGCTGAGTGCGCGCAGGGTGCTTTAGCAATTGCAGCGTTTAGGGCAGAGTGCAGGGTTAATTTACCTAACGGCTCTATTTCAAAGCTTGAGGCTAAGTCAGTCTTCACTCACTATCAGCCGATACTTGATTGAGCTTGCTATTGAGCATAAAGGCCAAAAGGCTGGCCGAGGCAAAAAACAAGAAAACTAGTAGCATAGAAACCTGTGCGAGCAGCCCGGTGATGACGCCTGTAAAAAGCAGTAAAAAACCAATGACCGTGTTGCTTACCGAGACATAATCGGTGCGTTTAGTGCCTCCGGCCATATCAACGACATAGGTTTTTCGGCCTTGGCGAACGCCTTGGTGAATAATGCTCAGCAGGAAGAAAAGGCCGATGCCAATTGCGGTTTGGTAGGGTAGTTCAAAAAACTGGACAGCGGCGCCAGCAAAGCAGACCAGTGCGGTTAAGCCTGCGGTAAGCTGCATAAGCGCTTTGCTGTTTTGGTCGGCTTTTTTGCCCCAAATGCCGCCGCTGACAAAGTCGGCAATGCCACTGACAATAATAAATAAGCCAAGTGTTTTTAGTGAGTCTTGTTCTTGATGTGCAAGGAGCACGAAATAGGGCGCGACAAGTGATGAGCTCATCATTAAGGCTCTAACCAGAACAAAATTGCGGAAGGGCTGGTCTTCAATCACCAGTCGTAAATTGCTCAAGCCCTCTTTGAAGCCATCAACGCCGCCATCGGTTGCGCCTTTGTATTCTTGCAATAGGCTGTAAAGCAGACCTGAGAGTAAAAAACAAACCCCGCCAAGAATCAGAAGCCATTGAATCCCTGATCGACTCTCAAAGCTGAACATCAGCACGACACCAAAAGCAATACTGGCAAAGCCTGCAAGACTGGCGGCATAGCCACTTTGTCGGCCACGTCGAGCTTTTGGGATGGTTTTTCCGATCACGTCTTTTACCGAAATGGAGGTGATCGCCCGAGATAGACTAAATAAGCTGAGTAAGACTAAGATCGTGATACCTGCCAGCTGGCCTTCCAGCAATACAGCACAGGCCAACAGGCCAAAAATACAGGCGCCTTGGAGTATGGCGCTGATTACAAGAAATGCTTTGCGGCGAGGGAAGCGGCGAATTTTTGCACCCAAAAATAGCTGAGGCAGCATAGAGCCTGATTCGCGTATTGGTACTAACAAGGCACTGAAAAACGCCGGTGCGCCGGTGCTGGCCATCACCCAAGGCAGAACGATTTTTGCGCTAGCTAAGGTGTCACCCAGTTTACTGGCCAATAATGAGAATAAGATCGTGAGGAAGTTTTCGGGTACTTCCTTGCATTGTTGATCAGAAATATCGTTACAGGCTCGCCCTTCGTAGTCGTTGTCAATCTGTTGATAAGCGCTGGTTGCCCATTGACTGAGTTTAGATGGAGAGGTTTCTGAGGACATATTATTTTCTCGTTGGCGTTTCGCTCACATTTTGGTGATAGAATACACGTTTTTTGCAGGTAAAACAGTCATGACTCAAGTAGCTAAGCCTCAGATTAAGAATGATCGTTTTTTAAAAGCGCTTCGTCGTGAGCCTGTTGATCGTACGCCGATTTGGATGATGCGCCAAGCGGGACGATATTTGCCTGAGTATCGCGAAACGCGAGCAAAGGCAGGTGATTTTATGTCGCTGTGCAAGAACGCAGAGCTAGCCTGTGAAGTGACGATGCAGCCGATCCGACGTTATGGCTTTGATGCGGCGATTTTATTTTCCGATATTCTCACCATCCCAGATGCAATGGGTTTAGGTCTTCACTTTGTTCAAGGCGAGGGGCCTCAGTTTACTCATCCCGTTCGTCAGCTTGCTGATATTCAGGCATTGCCTGAGTTAACCGCTGAGGTGGATCTGGACTATGTGATGCGTGCGGTTTCGACTATTAAACAAGCGTTGAATCAAGAAATCCCGCTTATCGGCTTTACTGGAAGCCCTTGGACTTTAGCTTGCTACATGGTGAATGGCTCTGGCAGCAAGGACGGTTTTGCTCGTGTTCAGCGCATGGCCTATGAGCAGCCAGAGGCTATGCAGCTCTTGCTGGCCAAGTTGGTTGATGCTGTTAGTGATTACTTACTTGCTCAGGTTGCTGCTGGCGCTGATGCATTGCAGATTTTTGATACCTGGGGTGGGTTGCTTAGCTATGAAGACTACCTGAGCTTATCCTTGAATCCGATGCGCTTGATCGTTGAGCGCGTAAAGGCTAAGTATCCAGAGACCCCGATTATTGTTTTTACTAAAGGTGGCGGTGTTTGGCTAGAAGAAATGGCCGATATTGGCTGTGATGGTCTTGGGCTTGATTGGACCGTTCATTTGGGTCAGGCGCGTGAACGCGTGGGTAGCCAAGTGGCTTTGCAGGGTAACCTTAGCCCGGTGATTTTGAACGCACCGACATCCGTTGTTGAAGCGAAAACGAAAGCGGTTTTAGACCAATTCGGAGCGCATCCAGGGCATATTTTCAACCTTGGTCATGGAATTACGCCGAAGATTGATCCTGAGCATGTGCGCGTTATGGTGGAAAC
>JBPEWS010000027.1:0-2807 GCA_052032465.1 Pseudomonadales bacterium | reverse complement strand
GGCTCAGAATGTTCATTCACCACTTTGGCATCGATAACAATTTTTTGGACTTCAGGGCTATCAGGAACACTGAACATAATGTCCTGTAACACGTCTTCCATAATCGAACGCAGACCTCGAGCACCCGTTCGACGCTCCAAAGCACGCTTAGCAATTGCCTCAAGCGCATCTTCGCGGAACTCAAGCTCAACATCTTCCATCGACATCAACGCCTGATATTGCTTAACCAGCGCATTTTTCGGACGCGTCAGAATTTGGATCAAAGCCGCCTCATCAAGCGCCTCAAGCGAAGTAATAACCGGTAGACGACCAATTAATTCGGGGATCAAGCCAAACTTCACAATATCATCGGGCTCAACCGTTTTGAGCAATGCGCTCTCTTCCAGTTTTTGCGATTCACTACGCACTTCAGCCGAAAAACCAATGCCAGTCTTCTCAGATCGTGCTTGAATCACTTTGTCTAAGCCCGCAAAAGCGCCACCACAGATGAAAAGGATATTGCGCGTATCAATCTGCACCAGCTCCTGCTGCGGATGTTTACGGCCACCCTGAGGAGGAACAGCCGCCACCGTGCCTTCAATCAGCTTGAGCAGGGCTTGTTGAACACCTTCACCAGAGACGTCACGGGTGATCGACGGGTTTTCCGATTTGCGCGCAATTTTATCAATCTCATCAATATAGACGATTCCCTGCTCCGCTTTTTCAACATCGAAGTCCGCTTTTTGCAGCAGCTTAACAATAATGTTTTCTACATCTTCACCAACATAACCCGCTTCGGTCAACGTGGTCGCATCAGCAATCGCGAACGGTACATTTAATAGTCGAGCCAAAGATTCAGCGAGCAATGTTTTACCCGAGCCTGTTGGGCCGATCAGCAAGATATTACTCTTACCAATTTCAACTTGGCTATCATCGGCATCGCGGCTTAAGTTCAAGCGCTTATAATGGTTATAAACGGCAACAGCCAATGCTTTTTTTGCACGGTCTTGGCCGATTACATAATCATCTAGCGTGTGTTTGATTTCACTTGGCGTGGGTAGCGCCGCTTCAACGTCCGAGCTTTGCGTTAATTCTTGAGCCAGCTCTTCATCAATAATTTCTTGGCATAGGTCTACGCACTCATCACAAATATAGATCTCACTGGGACCTGAAATGAGTTTTTTAACCTCGTCTTGGACTTTTCCGCAAAAAGAACAGAATTTTTTTGGATTGGATTCATTCGTGTCAGACATGCACTTATCTCGTATTTACTCGATCATTCTTCAATGTAACAAGCTCCTTTATGCCAGTCAAACCAGCGAGGCGTCAAGACGCAGGTGAAAGGTAAAAAAAGCGGTTACGGAACTGTTTTGGAGTTAGCTGGCAGAAGGGCTCTACCAGCTAAATTGTCATTAGCCTCGCTTGCTAATCACGTCATCAACTAAGCCGTATTCTTTGGCCTCGGCGCCGCTCATAAAATTATCACGATCCGTATCACGCTCAATAATATCTAATGGCTGACCTGTCGCATCTGCCAACATCTGGTTAAGCTTTGCTTTGATCGACAGAATTTCTTTGGCATGGATTTCAATATCCGATGCTTGGCCTTGGAAACCACCTAATGGCTGGTGAATCATCACACGTGAGTTTGGCAAACAGTAACGCTTACCTTTTTCACCCGCCGCCAATAAAAACGCGCCCATGCTGGCCGCTTGACCGACACAAATTGTGCTTACATTGGGCTTAATAAACTGCATGGTATCGTAAATCGCCATACCCGCCGTGACAGAACCACCCGGCGAATTGATATAGAGGTGAATATCCTTATCGGGGTTATCGGCCTCAAGAAACAATAACTGAGCCACAATCAAATTGGCCATATAGTCTTCAACTTGGCCGACCAAGAAGATAACTCGCTCACGCAATAAGCGCGAATAAATATCAAATGAGCGCTCACCACGAGCAGATTGCTCGATTACAACAGGAACCAAACCACCAGCGGCTTGGATATCAGAAGAAAAATTCTGCACGGTCACTCCAAAAATTAAAAACACGTCCCCTAATAATGAGGACACCGCACTTGAATTTCAAGCGCGGTGTGCCGAGTTTCGAGCAAAAGCTCGACTGTACAGGTAAAGAAAGCCTTAGCCTTGTGGGCGAACAGCCTCTTCATAGCTAAGCTGCTTTTCTTCAACTTTCGCTTGATCAAGAACGATATCAACCATCTGACTCTCAATCACAACACCTTCAACCTGTTGAAGCATGTTGTCATTTTCGTAGTAATAGTTGATTACTTCGTCTTTATCGTCATAAGCCGCAGCCATTTCTTCAATATAAGCACGAACCTTTTCACCATCAGCTTTCACGTCATGCTTTTGCATGATGTCGCGAAGCACTAAGCCAGCACGAACCTGCTGAACTGCGCGGTCTTGGAATAAGTCATCTGGCAGGCTGTCCATTGGAATATTTGCTTGCTGTTGACCAAACTGCTGCATAAGCTGCTGCTTTTGACGCTGAATTTCTTGCTTAACAAGTGCATCTGGAACGTCAAATTCATTCGCTTCAACCAAAGCTTGGATTACCGCTTCTTTTTGACGAGCTTGCAAACGCATTTTTAGCTCACGAGTCATGTTCTTACGAATTTCTTCTTTGAACTTCTCGATATCACCGCTTTCAACACCCATTTCTTTAATGAAGTCTTCATTAATTTCAGGAAGCTGCTTTTCTTGCAACTGATTAAGCGTGATCTCGAACTGTGCTGCTTGGCCTTTCAGCTCTTCTGCTTGATAGTCTTCTGGGAACGTGACGTCGATGGTTTTTGTCTCACC
>JBPEWS010000269.1:0-5604 GCA_052032465.1 Pseudomonadales bacterium | reverse complement strand
TATTGTCATCCCGACGACCAAAGAATATCTCAAAAGCTTTCCTGTTTTAAGTGACGAAAAAGCGCTCAATGACAAAGTCACCCTAGTGGCCATTAAGCCCAATCAATCGGTGATTAAAGTGATCGAGCCATGGCTTTACAAAAACTCTTTGATTCTCGCGCTCCCTAATCAACAAATTTGGTCGAGCACACAAGCCCGCTGGATCCTCAAGCAAGCTTATGAGCACAAAATCCCTGTGGTTGGTTTCTCAAAATCCTTTTTAATGGCCGGTGCAGTTGCCGCACTTCAGGTCGATAAAGAGAAAGTCCTTCGCTGCGTCGCTGAGTTATTGCTAACTGAGGACTGCCAAGCGCCGTCTCAAAACACCATCTATTATCCCGAAGCTAAAAAAATGGCTAACCCAACCATTGCCGAATTGCTTCAGCTTAAAATGCCAGAGGGTCTAACTCAGCCATGATCCGCTCTTTGGCCGCACAAATGTGGTTTAATGCCATTACTCCTCTACTGGTTTTTATGTTTCTTATTGGAGGGCTTTATACCCTAAGAACCATTCAAGGCATTGAAGAGTTTTCAGAAACTCGCGGTGAGGACATCACGCGACAAGCCACCGAGCTCGCTGAGTTTTACCTATTTACAGGCGATACCATGCAGCTGACGAACATTGCTGATCAGTTACTCTATTATCGTGGTGTACAATCTGTGCGATTTTATGATCGAGACGGCGGGCTATTGATTGATCGTCAGCTGAACCACCTTGGAGATGAGCGTTTTTACAGCCGAGATATTTTTAGCGAAGGCGACTTATTTAGTGATTATGACGAGTTTGCGAGTGATGAAAACCGTATTCTTTTGGGCAGTGTCACCATTGGTATCTCCGATAGTGAGCTCACCTCACAGCAACAAAAAGAATTACGCGTTATCACCTACTTTTCATTGCTGACCTTTATCTTCACCGCAGGCTTCAGCTTTTTCCTTGGGCGCCGACTCGTTAACGGCATGAACTCGTTAATTCGTTCCGCTCAATCGGTACAAGATGGTAAGCTCAATAAGCGCTGTGAGGAAAATGGCAGCGGAGAACTGCTCGAATTACAGCGTCAATTCAACCACATGATCACGTCGATTAACCGAAATGAGCAGCATCTTCAATCTCAAATCAATACCGCGACTCGCGAGCTACAAGGCAAGGTGCATGAGCTCAGTGAGCTGCGACAAGAAACCATTGAGCTGGAACGTGATCAAGCCATCACCCTAGAGCGCGAACGTATTATGCGCGATGTTCATGATGGCATTGGAGGCAGCCTGGTCTCCTCGTTATCGCTTATTGACAGCGACGACTACCAAAACCGCCAAAAAGATATTCGAGATATTTTACAGCACAGCCTCGATGATCTTCGGCTTATTATTCTTTCTTTGGGCGAATCAACCAATTTCCTCGACACCTTGTTGGCTGAGTTCAAATACCGTATTCAAAGGACATTAGTGCAAAACCAAATCGAGCTGCACTGGAAAATGCAATTAGACGATGAAGAAGTGGTCTTGCAACCCACATCGAGCCTGCATTTGCTGCGTATCTTACAAGAGGCCTTTGCCAATATTATTAAGCACGCACAGGCCAGTGAAATCTGGGTTAGCAAAACCCTCTATGACGACCATGTGGAACTATGTATCGAAGACAACGGTCATTTCACCGCTTTTCAAACCGAAGAAAAGCGACACAGCAATGGGATTAAAAACATTCGCTGGCGAGTTGAGCAGCTCGGCGGCTCCGTAGATTTTTCCAGCCGTGAGCCCTCAGGGCTTCGACTCACTATTCAATTCCCTATTAAAAAGCTGTCGGAATAAGCGTATTTCACGCAAATGCCAATAAGCGTATTTCACGCAAATGCCCAAGTGAGTAGAGCCATCGGCTAATGCTATTAGCCAATCAAAAAGGCATAAAAAAAGCCGCTGGAGTTCAATATTCCAGCGGCTTTTGTTGTTTCTGACTAGGCTAACCTAAATTAGCCAAGCAAGATACCGGTGTGCTAGCCAGCATTACATCATGCCGCCCATGCCACCCATACCGCCCATGCCACCCATATCAGGTGCCGCAGGCTTTTCTTCAGGAATCTCAGCGATCATAGCCTCTGTTGTGATCAGAAGACCTGCAACTGAAGCAGCCGCTTGCAACGCTGAACGTGTAACTTTAGCCGGATCGATAATACCCGCCTCAATCATATCCACGTACTCACCAGTCGCCGCGTTATAGCCGAAATTACCTTCGCCATTTTTTACTTTATCGATAATTACCGATGCCTCAGCACCAGCATTCGATGCGATTTGGCGAAGTGGCGCCTCAAGTGCACGCAATGCAATCGCGATACCTGCTTTTTGCTCTTCGTTATCACCTTCAACAGAAACCTTGCTCAAAGCGCGAACTAGAGCAACACCACCACCAGCAACTACGCCTTCTTGAACAGCGGCGCGAGTCGCATGAAGCGCGTCATCAATACGGTCTTTCTTCTCTTTCATCTCAACTTCTGTTGCTGCACCGATCTTAATCACGGCAACACCACCAGAAAGCTTAGCAAGACGCTCTTGAAGCTTCTCTTTATCGTATTCAGAGCTTGAGTTTTCAACCTCACGCTTAATCTGATCAACGCGAGCAACGATGTCTGCTTCTTGACCAGCACCATCAACAATCACGGTATTGTCTTTGTCGATATTCACTTTCTTCGCTGTACCAAGCTGATCCGCCGTTGCTGTCTCAAGGCTTAGACCCACTTCTTCGCTGATAACCGTACCACCCGTTAGGATCGCGATATCTTGCAACATCGCTTTACGACGATCACCAAAACCTGGCGCTTTAACCGCAGCCACTTTAACCACACCACGCATATTGTTAACAACCAACGTTGCTAGCGCTTCGCCTTCAACGTCTTCTGCAATGATCAATAGCGGCTTGCCTGTCTTGGCAACTTCTTCAAGCGTAGGAATCAGCTCACGAATGTTTGAAATCTTTTTATCAACCAAAAGAATGAACGGATTATCTAACTCAACCGCCATTTTTTCTTGGTTATTGATGAAATACGGCGACAAATAGCCACGGTCAAACTGCATACCTTCAACCACTTCAAGCTCGTCGTTCAAGCCGCTACCTTCTTCAACCGTGATCACGCCTTCTTTACCGACTTTTTCCATAGCCGCTGCAATATTATCACCGACTGTTGAGTCGCTGTTCGCTGAAATAGTACCAACTTGCGCGATTGACTTATTGTCTTCGCATGGAATCGCCAACGCTTTAAGCTCTTCAACAACTGCCGCTACCGCTTTATCGATACCGCGTTTTACGTCCATTGGGTTCATGCCTGCAGCAACAGACTTCAAGCCCTCAGTAACGATCGCTTGAGCCAATACCGTTGCTGTTGTTGTACCATCACCGGCTTCGTCATTTGCCTTAGAGGCCACTTCGCGAACCATTTGCGCGCCCATGTTTTCGAACTTATCTGTTAGCTCGATTTCTTTAGCCACAGACACACCGTCTTTAGTAATCGCTGGAGCACCAAACGACTTTTCAAGAACCACATTACGACCCTTAGGACCAAGTGTTACTTTAACCGCATCGGCCAGAGTGTTAATACCTGCGAGCATCTTTTGACGCGCTTCTTGACCAAAAATAACTTCTTTAGCTGACATAATTTTCTCCTAAAATAATTTTGAAATTTTCGAAAATTGCAAATGCAAAACCGAGGTCTTAGCCCTCAATCACACCGAAGATTTCAGATTCATTCATTACCAATAGCTCATCGCCATCTACTTTAACGGTATTGCCGGCATACTGGCCGAACAATACTTGGTCGCCCGCCTTAACAGACATATCTGAGCGAGAGCCGTTATCCAAAAGCTTGCCTGGACCTACTGCAACCACTTCACCTTGAGACGGCTTTTCAGTCGCGCTACCAGGAAGGACGATACCGCCCGCTGTTTTCTTTTCTTCTTCAATGCGCTTAACAACCACGCGATCATTTAAAGGACGAATATTCATAATTAACTCCTATGTCTAAAACAACGTATTTACCCAGTGAAATCTGTTTTGGCATCGATAACTTCGCCAAAACTGTTTAATCCCCGACAACACGTTCAGGTTGATAACACAGTGGGGTTTGAAATTGAGTTTTCAAGGCAAAAAGCCAAAAAATTATAAAATTTTTCGCTTTTTCAATGCTCGAACCAAAAAGCCAAGGATAACCAAGCTTGGCAACACCATGAGCGTCGTCAGCAAGAAAAACAACGCCCAATTGCCTTGCATTGCATCAACCGCAACACCACTAAAGCCAGATACAGTCGTACGGCCAAAATTGGCCACCGAGGCCAACAGCGCATATTGAGTGGCTGAAAACACCCGATCCGTCAGCAAGGTCACAAAACTCACCAGCACCACCGTGGCAAATGCACTGGTAAAACCATCCAGAATTACCGCCAATAAATACAACCACTCTTTGGGCCCTTGTAAGGCAATCAACGCGAATAATAAGTTCGTCGCCGCCATCGCAATGCCGCCTATCACTAAGCCTTTGACAATGCCAAAACGCTGATTAAAAAAAGCGCCAAGCAAACTAAAGACGATCGTGACCCACCAAGTCACCATTTTGGAATAGGTCGCAATCTGCGTATCCGAAAAACCCACTTCTTTGTAAAAGGTGATCGACATACGACCCAAAAAAGCCTCTCCCATTTTAAAACTAAATAAAAACGCCAAAAGCAAAAGTACGATAGTCAGTCCATACTTCTTAAAGAGCGCCTTAAATGGCTCCAGCACAGCAAATACGATGTGCTCTAGCCAGTTTAGTTGCTTCGTCATTTGGGCTCTGACTTTCAACCGCTGCGTATCTTTTTTAACCAGCGTAAGCACCAAAAAAACCATCAAAACACAAAACAGCGATAGCCAAACAAACACCTCAGACCAACTCATGTCGCTCAGGCCTTTCATATAAAACGCTGCGGCCCCAAGCAAGCTATAACCGGTCCACCAACCACTGGTAGCAGCAGCCGAAGCATAAGGGATATAAGCTTGCTCCGCTTCAGGGTCAAATAAATCAACACGAAAGCCATCAATCGCAATGTCATTAGTTGCCGATGCAATGGCGAGCAAAATCGCCAAAGCACTCAGCCACCAAAAACTCGCTGATGGCGAAACTTGGCTCAAGCCCCAGCATAACGCAGCCATAAGCACTAAAAGAAAAACCACCCAAGATTTACGATCCCCTAAATGGCGAAACACAGGCAAGCGATAAGCATCAATTAAGGGTGCCCAAAGAAAATTGATGGCATAAACAAAGAAGATCGAGCCAAAAGCGCCAATAGCTGTTCGCGATAGCCCCGCATCTGTCAGCCAACCCGTCATTGCCGAGCCAATCAATACCCAAGGAAAGCCGCTGCATATCCCAAGCACAAAAACCATCCATAAGCGATGATCAAAAAAAAGTGCGCTTAAAGGCGTTTCAGCTGTTGTCGCTAGCGCATTAGGATCTGTGGTTTGTTTTTTCATAAGGCTTTAATGGGCTCATTTTTTTTACAGGATGGATCATTCATAAAAAAAGCCGATGCAAAGCATCGGCCTAGTAA
>JBPEWS010000268.1:0-4097 GCA_052032465.1 Pseudomonadales bacterium | reverse complement strand
TGGGAGCAGCACTGTGGTGTGGTTGCTAAGCAGCTCGGGGCAGACTTTGTCTCAACCAAGGTGGCCTTAGACCCAGCGCAAAACATGGAAGCTGAAGCAAGGCAGGCGCGCCTATCTTGGTTTGCGCAATTTGTGGATGAAGATGGCGTATTGCTGTTAGGGCATCATCAAGATGACTTAATCGAAACAACGCTATTTCGTTTACTTCGTGGCGCGGCTTTGACTCAGCTTAAGGCAATGGAGCCCGTCAGCAAATTTAAGGGTTTATGCATTGCACGGCCTTTTTTGTCGGTTACTCGTCAGCAGCTGGAAGAATACTGCCAAGCGCATGGCTTAACCTATGTTTGCGACCCGAGTAATCTGGACACGTCACTTGATCGTAATTATTTGCGCCATGAGCTCTTACCCTTATTAACTCAGCGTTTTGCACAAAGTCGCCAAGCCTTGCTTTCATTGCAAGCGCAAGCACAAGCCTTATCCACCATTGAAGAGCAAAAGGCGCAGCGCTTTTTAGCGGCGCAATATGATGAATTTCAATGTGACCATTATTTGCCGATATCTGCGCTAACAGAGCTCAATGTGCTTGAGCAACAATCCGCCTTGTACCTATGGCTGCATAGACAAGGTCTCAGTATTAGCCAGCCGTTGGCAATGCAGGTATTAAACGCTGTGAACCGAGGCGATAAAGTTAAGTGCTGCCTTGATCATGCTCGTGATTACTGGCTGCAAGCTCATCATGGCGGGTTGTATCTTTATCAAGCGGTAAACGATGAGGCTTTACGGGAAGTGTCTGATGAGGGCTCTTATCGCTTAGAACAGGGCTCTTCACGGCTAATCATCGATTTGCCCTTGGGCCAGTTAAGCATGCCCATCGTTGATGGACAGATTGAAGTGAAATTTCGCCACCAAATGGATGATACTGTCCGCATTGAAGGGCAGGGGTCGCGTCGTATCAAAAAACTCTTTCATGATTTTGCCATCGAGCCGTGGCTGCGCCATCTCGTTCCTTTTGTTTTTGTGGATGGGCAACTAGTCGCTATTGCTGACTACGCTTTTCATCCCGCTGTTTTTCAAGCGAATGACGCTTTGCATTGGCGCACCCAGCGCTACCGAATAAAAAAGCCAACTCGTTGGTTGAGCTAAATATTTTCTAATTCCCCATAAAACCCTATTTTTCTTATTGTTTTTACGCGCCATTAGTTTTAAACTTTCAGTAAATATTGAAACTTTAGAGCTATGGAAACTGAACAACTCATTAATGATTTTATTCAACACTGCGGTGAAATGGGCAGCCAGTGGGGTTTTAACCGCACAGTAGGGCAAATGTTTGGGCTACTTTTGTTATCGGAAGTGCCACTCACCGCGCAAGAAATTGCTGATCGTTTATCGATTTCTCGTGGCAATGTCAGCATGGCGCTAAAGGAGCTGCAATCCTGGCAGGTCATCAAAGTGCAGCGTTACCCTGAGGACAGAAAAGACTATTTCACCACCCTAGATGACATTTGGGACATTGCTCATGCCGTGTTTGAGGAGCGTCGTCGTCGTGAAGTGGTTCCAACATTAAATATTCTTGAAAAGAGTGTAGATGAGCTAAAAGAATCTGGCAAAGCGCCTTATGCGCGCGCCAGAATGGAAGAGGCCCTGAATCTGTTATCAGGTATTGATCACTGGGCAGGTCAACTTCAAACCCTCAGCCAAGAGCAATTGCAATCGTTAATGAAGCTCGGTCGAGGCATTAACAAAGTTTTGAACTTAACTAAGAAAAAATCCAAAGACGAATAGACATTTCGAAGGAGGTCTAAATGGAAGAGCTACTTTTATCACGCATTCAATTTGCGTTGAATATCAGTTTTCATATCCTATTTCCAACCATCACCATCTCTCTTGCTTGGTTCTTGTTGTTTTTCAAAATCAAACATAATCGAACGGGCGATGCCTACTGGATGCAGGCCTACCAATTTTGGGTGAAAATCTTCGCACTCAGCTTTGCGTTAGGCGTGGTTAGCGGAGTTACGATGTCATTTCAGTTTGGCACCAACTGGCCAGGCTTTATGGAAACAGTGGGTAATATTGCAGGGCCGTTATTAGGCTATGAAGTGCTTACGGCTTTTTTCCTAGAGGCGACCTTCTTAGCCATTATGTTATTTGGCCAAAAGAAAGTCTCCAACCGGATGCACACCATAGCGACGTTTCTAGTTGCCGCTGGCACGACATTTTCGGCCTTTTGGATTCTGGCCCTAGACTCTTGGATGCAAACGCCGCAAGGCTTTGAAATGATTGATGGCGTTGCGCACCCAACGAGCTGGTTTGAGATTATCTTTAACCCTTCATTTCCTTATCGCATGGTTCATATGCTTTTGGCCTCAGGGCTTACGGCGAGCTTTGTGGTGGCAGGAATAAGTGCTTATCGAATCCTGAAAGGGGATCAGAAGCTGGAGCCTAAGCGCACGCTAAAAGTCGCTCTACTTGCAGCGGCTATGTTGATCCCGCTGCAGGTTTTTGTAGGCGATGCCCATGGTTTGAATACTTATCATTACCAGCCTGCTAAAGTGGCTGCAATGGAAGGGTTATGGGAAAGCGAGGCGGGGGCTGATTTTCGCTTGTTTGCTATCCCGGATAAAGAGACCCGTTCAAATCACTTTGAGATTAAAATCCCCTATGCCACTGGCTTGATTCTAAATCATAACTTGACGGATGAGGTCAAGGGCTTGAATGAGTTTGAGACTGAGCCACCTATGGCCGCGGTGTTTTATTCTTTTCGAGTGATGCTGATGATTGGAGGCTTGATGCTGCTATTCAGCTGGTGGTTCTCTTGGCGCTTGCACCGAAACGGTGAGCTCAAACACTGGCAGCTTCGTGCATTGATGGCTATGACGTTCTCTGGCTGGGTAGCAACGCTAGCGGGCTGGTATGTGACAGAGATCGGCCGCCAGCCTTGGATTGTTACTGATGTTCTGAGCGTCAGTGATGCCGTAACCACGCAGCCAATGGCGAATGTTGGCATCTCATTAACGCTTTATGCGCTGGTTTATGGCGGTTTGTTAATTGCTTATTTTAGAACCATCTTCTTATTAGCTCGAAAAGCCGCTGAGGCGCCTGAGAGCGATATGCAGAACTTTGGTGATGACTCATTCCAGCCTTTAAGAGAGGAGGCATATCATGCTTAGTAGTGATTTTTTGGCGGTAGTTTTCGTTATCTTGTTTGCTGTTTCAGCCATCGTATATGCCATTTTGGATGGCTATGACTTGGGAGTCGGTATTTTGATGCCCGTCGCTGATAAAAGCAGTGAGAAGCACCGCGATAACATGATTGCCTCGATAGGGCCATTTTGGGATGCAAATGAAACATGGATCGTGCTGACCATTGGCATATTGCTCATTGCTTTTCCCGCAGCCTATAACCTACTGTTAGGCGAGCTTTATATCCCCGTGGCGCTGATGCTGGTTGGCCTGATCTTTCGCGGCATTTCGTTTGATTTTCGATCAAAGGCTGCACTGGGTCAAAATAAGCTCTTCTGGGATCGCTTGTTCAAATTTGGCTCTATTTTAATGGCGGCTACACAGGGCTATATGCTGGGCGCTTATATTATGGGCTTTGAACACTCAACATTGGCTTATCTGTTTTCAGCGATGACGGCCATTGGTGTCATTGGTGCTTATGCGCTGGTAGGCTCCGCGTGGCTAATTCTCAAAACCCGGACTCAACTCAACCAAATGGCGCAGCAGTGGGCAAGAACGGCCATGCTATTTTGCGCCTTAGGCATTGTCTTGGTATCAATGGTTAGTCCGCTGGCCAATGAGCTGGTCGCTGATCGTTGGTTTGGGTCATCAACGTTTTGGTGGTTAATGCCATTTCCACTGATCTGCGCGGCCTTATTTTACTTCCTTGCACGTCATTTACTGGCCTTAAAACATGATGACAGCAAAAGTCATGCAGCGCCGATGTTTCTTGTGTTGGGTATTTTCATTGTCAGTTTTATTGGCCTAGCCGTAAGCTTCTTCCCCTATGTGATTCCAGGGCAGTTAACGATATGGGAAACAGTGGCTTCAGCTAACTCACTAACCGTTACGTTTATTGGTGCGATCATCGTTCTGCC
>JBPEWS010000267.1:0-9926 GCA_052032465.1 Pseudomonadales bacterium | reverse complement strand
AAATGCGCCTGAATACCCGGAGCAATGCGCTTTCCTTGTTCTTGAGCACGCAATAAATCCCGCTCGATATCAGCAATTTGCTCCTGAGGGGTCACCGAACCATCACCATTATACATCGCGTAGATATTGTCTTGATATTCGCCCCAGTAAAAAAGGCTTTGGCTTTTTTGAGCGCAGCCGACAATCGTCAGAGCGGCTGCAGCCATCACAACATATTGAAATTTTCGCATTTATTCAGCAGACCATTTTTTTTGCTCAAGTGCCACGATCAGATTGTCTACTGCCTCTGAAATAGCCAAATTAAGCACTTTGCCATTCAGTGTACTGTCATAGGAAGCTGTGCCACCTGTGCCTAATACTTCCCGACTTGAAAGCTCAAACTCACCAGCGCCTTGGCTAGAGTACAAAATAGCCGAGCTATTCACATCAACCACATTGAGCATGACCTTGGCATAAGCAACCTGCTTTTTACCACTGCCTAAAATGCCAAATAGCTGTCGATCACCCACAACTTTTCGACCGAACTCAGTGACATCACCAGTCACGATAACATTAGCGCCCTGAATTGCACTCTGTGCGCCGCTTAGACCTGCTTCCTCAGCAATTTGCGCCATATTGTCACGATCCATAACGATAAAACGGCCAGTCTGCTGAAGATGGGTTTGCAAAATCGTTTTCGCTTGGCTACCTAGGCGATCAGAACCCGAAGAAAAAATACCGTTTTGATAGTCGCTACGATTATAAAAGCTTCCCACGATAAGGCGTTGCTTTTCACCTTGATAGGTATGAGCTGTTGCTGCCGCTCGCACTTGAGAAGTCTCCACCACTTGGCTGCTTTCAGTCGCACAACCAACCAGTAATGCACTCCATGCCACAGATAACGCAGCGGTTAACATCATTTTTACGTTCATATCGCCTCCCATGTTTTGCGAAAATAGATCATCATCATACCGAAAAAATCGCTATTGCAAATCACCGACGGCATGAATTTTACATTCCTTTGACTCTTGATGAACAATAAAAGTTCGCTGATCGGCCGACTCAGCGCGGTTTTGCAGAATCAAACTAGCGAAACAAACCTTGGGTCGGTAAACTAAGCTTCCATTTTTTAGTGATGAAAAAACACGTGTCGTTGTTTCCTGCTCTTTCATTTCCTCAAAAAACACATGAATCTGCCCGCTGGGGCACCTTAACTGGCTCAGCCCAGGCGTTAGCCATCTTACAGGCCGCCGAACAAAGCCTGCGACCGCTCTTAGTGGTTATGGGCAACTCGCAGAGCTGTGATCAACTCGAGCAAGAGCTACGTTTTTTCGACAGCAATGAAAACCTAACTCTGCTGCGCTTTCCAAGCTGGGAAACCCTGCCCTATGATCACTTCTCTGCACATGAAGACATTATCTCAGAGCGAATTCGTACGCTGCATCAGCTGCCCAACCTAACTCAAGGCATCGTTTTAGTTTCCATCAATGCCTTAATGTTAAACACACCACCAAAAGCGTATATTCAACAACATGCGCTGAGTTTAAAAACAGGCGACACGCTCGATATCGAGACGTTTCGACAACAACAGTCAGAAAACGGCTATCAACACACCCACTCTGTTTATAGCCACGGTGAATTTACCGTTCGTGGCAGTATTATCGATATTTTCCCGATGGGAAGCTCGGCCCCTGTTCGAATTGAGCTATTTGATGATGAGATCGATAGTCTGCGCTTTTTCGACCCCGAGACACAAACATCAACACAGAAAATTAACGCCGTTGAACTACTGCCCGCCAGAGAATATCCGCTCAATCAACACGACATTCCGGCCTTTCAGCAACGCTGGATCGACCAGTTCGATGAAGGCAATAAAGAACAGCCGCTTTATCACGATATCAGCCAAGGCATTCCTGCACCGGGGGCGGAGTATTTCCTGCCGCTATTTTTTGATCAAACCGCCACCTTGTTGGATTATTTACCTGAAAACGCCGCCTTGATTATCGAACAGCGTTGCCAAGAGTCTGCGGCTCGCTTTTGGGAAACCATCGTTGATCGCCATGACCAGTTATCTGGCAATCGCCTTCGCCCCATTTTAAAGCCTGCGCAAATAGCTAACGCACCTGAAACACTTTTTGCCGAGCTCAAACCTTGGCCTCGCGCGCAGTTTACGAGTGCGGTTGATCTTGAACAAAGCCCGCCATTAAGTATTGAGCTGCCCGACATCAGCGTAGATCAGCATGAGGACAAGCCATTACTTGCACTTCAACGCTTTTTAGACAGTGCAAATAGCCATGCCTTAATCTGTGCGGATTCTTCAGGACGCCTTGAGCGCCTACTGGAGCTATTAAATCAATCGGGGCTAAAGGCTGAGCGTCGTCAAAACTGGGATGATTTCATTAAAAACCCCTGCCCTTTAGCCATTACCCAAGCGCAAATTGAGCGCGGCTGTTACTTACCCGAGCAGCAACTGATCATCATCTCGGAAACGGAGTTATTTGGCCAACATCAAGTCTTGCAACGAAGACGCCGTCAGCAACAGCAAGAAACCAACCCTGACCTTATCATTAAAAACCTCGCCGAACTGAGTATTGGCGAATTAGTCGTGCATCACCAACACGGCATTGGCCGCTACCTAGGCTTGCTTACCATGGAGGCCGCGGGTCAAAAACAAGAATTCATGCAGCTCGAATACGCAGGAGAATCGAAGCTTTATGTCCCTGTTTACGCCCTGCACCAGATTTCTCGATACAGTGCTAGCGGCTTAAGCGATGAAGCGATTGCCTTGCATACACTAGGCACCGAACAATGGAGCAAGCAACGAGAAAAGGCGCAAAAACAGATCTATGACACCGCTGCCGAGCTACTTGAAACCTATGCTAAGCGAGAAGCCAGCAAAGGCCATGCTTATCAGCTTGATGATGCTGATTATCAAAAATTTGCTTCGGCTTTTAGTTTTGAAGAAACGCCCGATCAGGCCGATGCGATTCAAGCCGTTATAAACGATTTGCAAAGTGAAAAACCGATGGATCGCCTTGTCTGTGGTGACGTTGGTTTCGGGAAAACCGAAGTGGCTATGCGCGCAGCCTTTATGGCTGTCTCAAACAATAAGCAAGTGCTGGTATTAGCGCCAACGACGTTGCTGGTAAAACAGCATTATGAAAACTTTGTTGATCGCTTTAGCGAATGGCCACTTCGGGTGGGTCAACTGTCTCGGTTTAATTCCAGCGCCGAACAAAAAAAAGCACTGGCGGAGCTTGAAAGCGGACAGCTAGATATCGTTATCGGCACGCATAAGCTCATTCAGGAGACTGTCAAACCCAAAGCGCTTGGGCTCATTATTGTCGATGAGGAGCACCGTTTTGGCGTTCGTCAAAAAGAGCAGCTTAAAAAATACAAAGCCAGCACGGACATTCTGACACTAACAGCGACACCGATTCCAAGAACCTTGAATCTGGCCATGGGTGGACTGCGCGATTTATCCATCATTGCAACCCCTCCAGCTAAGCGTCTGACGGTTAAAACCTTTGTTACGCGAAAAGAGCCCGCTTTGGTTAAAGAAGCCATCTACCGCGAGCTATTGCGTGGTGGTCAGGTGTACTACCTTCATAACGAAGTCAAAGATATTGAGAGCATCGCCCAAGCACTGATGGAGCAAATCCCCGAAGCTAAAGTAGCCGTGGCTCATGGACAAATGCGTGAACGCGAACTCGAAAATATCATGAGTGATTTCTATCATCGTCGCTTCAATATCTTGGTTTGTACCACCATTATTGAAACCGGCATTGATGTCCCTAATGCCAATACCATCATCATTGAGCGTGCTGATAAGTTCGGCCTTGCCCAACTGCATCAGTTACGCGGTCGTGTGGGGCGTTCGCACCATCAGGCCTATGCGTATTTACTCACGCCACCACCAAAAACACTGACCAAAGATGCTACAAAACGACTCAATGCCATTGAGTCGGCCGATAGCTTAGGCGCCGGTTTCATTCTGGCCAGTCAGGATCTAGAAATTCGTGGTGCAGGCGCTATTTTAGGCGAGCAACAATCTGGCAATCACATGCATCACATCGGCTACAGTCTATATATGGAGCTGCTTGAGAAATCCGTTAGCGCGCTTAAAGAAGGCAAAAACCTGTCGATGGAAGAGCTAGCCGAAGATGAAAAACTGGATATTAATTTAGGGATGTCGGCATTGATCCCCGATGATTATTTACCTGACGTGCATAATCGTCTGATGCTTTATAAGCGCATATCGGCGGCAAAAACCACCCGAGCCCTCGAAGAGCTTCAAATTGAAATGATCGACCGCTTTGGCCTGCTGCCCGAACCAGCCAAGCACCTATTCCAAATTAATGCGCTGCGGCTTAAAGCCCAGCCTTTGCAACTGGAGCGAATTGATGCACATGCTGGGGGTGGCAGCCTTCGTTTTGGCAAACGTCCTAATATTAATCCAGCAGCATTGATCGACTTAGTGCAAAAGCAATACGGAATTTTTAAGCTTGAAGGCCAAGAAAAACTGAAGTTCAGTGTCGATTTAAGCGATGTTTCCACACGTTTTGAGTTTATCGACGGGCTAATTGAGGCATTAACACCGAAAAGCTAACCGATCGCGCGCATGCCAACGATTGCCTTACAAAAGTTGGCATTTTTTATGCTATCCCTTTAATAAAATTGATCAATACAAAGGGATAGACCATGACACCTGAACAAATCGCTATTGTAAAATCCTCATTTGAGAAAGTTGAGCCCATCGCCGAAGCCGCTGCAGGTCTGTTTTATGGCCGTCTATTTGAGATCGCGCCTGAAGTTAAACCGCTATTTGCCGACTCAGATATGGATACTCAAGGACACAAACTCATGACCATGATTGGCATTGCCGTCAGAAGCTTAGACAAGCTTGAGGCCATCGTGCCGGCTGTAAAAGACTTGGGCAAACGCCATGTTGGTTATGGCGTTAAGGAAGAGCATTTTGCACCTGTGGGCTCAGCACTGCTGTGGACACTTGAACAAGGCCTCGGTGAGCACTGGAATGCTGAGGCAGAACAAGCTTGGGCAACGGTTTACGGCGTGCTTACCGACACCATGATTGCGGGAATGAACGAATAGTAATTTAGCCAACTAAAAGCAAACGCTTTTATATCGAGCGAATCACTAAATTTGGGTCCTCAGCACCAACAATTGAGCGACCCATCACCAAATAATCACTACCACTGGCCAACGCTTTTTCAGGCGTCATCACGCGGCTCTGGTCTTGGCTGTCTTGGTCGGCAAAACGAATACCCGGCGTCACGGTAATAAACTCATCAGCGGTGGCTTGCTTTATCCCACCGGCTTCATAAGCTGAACATACCACGCCATCAAGTCCAGCCTGATAGGCACGCTTGGCCAGCTTGGTCCCTAAGTCTTGAATACTTTCTTCAAGACCTAACTCCTGCGGGTAGTCTTCGCTATGACTGGTTAATACGGTAACAGCGATTAATAATGGCGGCTGCTCAAAATGCGCTAATGCCGCCTTAGCCGCTGCCATCATTTTGGCTCCGCCCAAGGCGTGAACATTCACCATCCAAACACCGAGCTGCGCCGCTGCCGTGACAGCCTGAGCAACGGTATTTGGAATATCATGAAATTTCAGGTCTAAAAACACGTCAAAACCCAAAGCATGCAGCGCTTTCACAACAGCGGGTCCTTCGTGAGTAAACAGCTGCTTACCGACTTTTACACGGCAAAGCTTGGGGTCTAAGCGCTCGGCAATAGCTAATGCTTCGCTTTGCGAGGAGACATCCAGTGCAACGATCACAGGAGATAAACTTGGGGTATCAGAAGAAGGTTGTGTCATGAGTTTCCTATCGTGGATTTAGCTGGCCCCAATCGCGACATTTTGGGCATTGCCAATCAAAAACTTTGGTATCGAAACCACAGCGCCGGCATTGATAATGTGCGCGCTTTTCCTCGCCTCCAGTTTGTTGTGGAAGATAGACTTGCAACACACTGAGCGCGGCTTGCTGTTCAGCATCTTTTTGGCCCAAAGTGATCATGGCTTCGAGTAATTCAGCTTGTTCAGGTTGTTGTAAAAAAGCCGCCAGTTGTGGCGCATTTTCAGGATGACGGGTTAATAGTCGCTGAACCAACGTTTTTTGAAAGTCCAGCGATGAAGCCATCTGCAATTGCAGCAAAATTAAATGCGGGTTTTGTCGCGCTTCAACACGTTGTTGAAGCTCCTTTTGTTGCGCCTTCTCAAGCGTTTGATTTTTTGTCAGTTGCGCGGATAAACCTTCAGCTAATACAAAATCAGCAAGTGATTCAAAACGTGAATCAAGCTTTGCTAAATGCTGGGCTTGAGCATAAGCCTCAGGCCAATCACGATGCCGACAAAGAACGGTGACAAGGCTGCGCAGCGCTTTGGTTTGAACACGAGGAAACGCTGTCGTTTCAGTGATGCAAAAACGAAGAACATCTTCTGCTTTATCAAGAAACCCCGCCGCCTGATAGTCCAAGGCCTCTTCATAGCGGGCCTGACTACGCTGCTCCAAAGAAAGAGAGTCGGCTTGTTGCAACCACTGATGCAATTCAACGGCTTTTTGAGTATCCCCGCGTTTTCGATAGGTATTACCCAAACCCAGATAGGTATCAAAACTATCTTCTTCCAGCGGCATGACGGTTTGAATATGGTCAATATTCGCCTGAGATTTATCGGTTAAACCCCAGTTTTGGAGAAATTTTTGAACGGTATTGAGTTTTTGACTTGCCGCACTGCGGTAGCCCAAAAACCAACCGATGGCCAAGGCCACAATAAGAATAAGTAGCTGGCCGATATCCAGCGAAGCGCCGAATGAGCTCATAGCCAGCCTTTAGGCGCGGATAGATTTACGTGCTTTCAACTTAGCGATTTGCAGCAGCGAGCCACCAAGAACCAAACCCAGCAACAAGCCAAGGCCTAGCATCACCAATAATAATACGCCAACAGGCACACCAGGAAGCTCAGCAAAAAACACATTGAGCTTGATCAACTGACTATTTGCAAAGCAAAAAGCCAAGGCAATCATGGTAGAAAGGATAAAAAAAAGTGAGCCAATAATGGTTTTCATAGCAACTTACGCCCTAGGGTTGATTAACGCTGTCTACGCGTTCGCGCAGCTCTTTACCAGGTTTAAAGTGTGGCACAAATTTGCCCGTAAGTTCAACCTTTTCACCCGTTTTCGGGTTACGACCTTCTCGTGCAGCTCGATAATGCAATGAGAAACTGCCAAAACCACGAATCTCAACTCGCTCACCATCACTCAACGCATCCGTCATTTCATCAATGATCAGTTTTACAGCGTATTCAACATCCTTAATTTGAAGGTGTGGTTGCTTTTCAGTGATTCGTTCGATTAATTCAGACTTTGTCATGAAGTTTTTCCAGCATTGGGTCTATTTTTGAGGATAAAAAAAGAGCGGTCTGACCGAAGCCAAACCACTCTTTTGGGATGAATTACTGACTATCGAGTTGCTCTTTAATCAGATCACCAACCGTTTTGATTGATGGCGCATCCGCTTGGTTAAGGTTATCAACCGCTTCACGCTCTTCCGCTTGCTCTTTAGCTTTCACAGAAAGCTGTAGGCTGCGGTTTTTACGATCAACGTTAACAATCTTACCTTCTACTGAATCACCAACTGACAATACGTCAGAAGCTTTTTCAACGTGCTCACGGCTTAGCTCGCTCACTTTAATGTAACCTGTTACACCTTCAGCGATTTCAAGCTCAGCACCACGCTCATCAACGTTTGTTACTGTACCTGTGATGATAGAACCACGCTCGTTAACAGCAAGGAAGTTGCTGAACGGATCATCTTGAAGCTGCTTAACGCCTAGAGAGATACGCTCACGGTCAGAGTCGATACCGATAATAACGGCTTCAACTTCTTCACCTTTCTTGAATTTACGAACGGCAGTTTCACCTGGCTCATCCCAAGAGATGTCAGACAAGTGAACAAGACCATCAATACCACCAGGAAGACCAATGAAGATACCGAAGTCAGTGATTGACTTGATCGCGCCAGAGATCTTATCACCTTTATTGTGAGTCTCAGCAAACTGCTCCCATGGGTTCTTCTTACACTGTTTGATACCCAAAGAAATACGACGACGATCTTCGTCAATCTCAAGGATCATTACTTCAACCTCATCACCTAGGCTAACAACCTTAGATGGGTGGATGTTTTTGTTTGTCCAATCCATTTCAGAAACGTGAACAAGACCTTCGATGCCGTCTTCAAGCTCAACGAAACAACCATAGTCAGTCATGTTCGTTACTTTACCTGTCAACTTCGCACCGCTTGGGTAACGCTCAACGATCAAGCTCCATGGATCTTCCTCAAGCTGCTTCATACCAAGAGAAACACGCTGCTTATCTGCATCATACTTAAGGACTTTAACGGTAACTTCTTGGCCAACTTCAACTAACGCGCTTGGGTGACGAACACGCTTCCACGCCATATCAGTAATGTGCAATAGACCATCAATACCACCTAGGTCGATAAACGCACCGTAGTCAGTCAAGTTCTTAACGATACCTTGAAGAACCGCACCTTCGTGCATCTTCTCAAGTAGCGCTTCGCGCTCTTCGCTGTTCTCTGATTCCATAACCGCACGACGTGAAACAACCACGTTGTTGCGCTTCTGGTCAAGTTTGATCACTTTAAAGTCAAGCTCTTTACCTTCAATGTGGTTTGTTTCGCGAACAGGGCGAACGTCAACCAAAGAGCCTGGCAAGAAGGCATTAATAACACCAATTTCAACCGTAAAACCACCTTTAACTTTACCAGTGATCATACCTGAAACTGTTTCATCTTCATCGTGAATACGCTCAAGCTCAGCCCAAGCCTTCGCACGGAGTGCTTTTTCACGAGAAAGCAATGTAAAACCAAAACCGTCATCGATTGCTTCAACTGCAACTTCTACAAGGTCACCTTCTGCAATTTCAAGAGAACCATCTTCATTCTTTTGGAATTCAGAGGTAGGAATCACACCTTCAGACTTCAAACCTGCGTTAACGGTAACCCAGTCGCTATCAACTGCAACAACTGTACCTTCAACAACAGCGCCTTTTTCTACGTCAAAGCCCTGTGAGTGTTCTTCAAATAATTCAGCAAAACTCTCTGCCATTTATATACCTTCAATGTTTTTGCATTCGACCAGAGAATGCGGGGGTTAGTTAATGTATAGAATGTAGGCTCTGGCCGCCCACACCCCAAAAACGTTCTATTTCAATACGTTACTTTCGCCTTTTAAAGCTAATTCAACTTTTTCACCGACAAAGTCAACGACTTCTTCGATGCTCATTGCTGTGCTATCAATGACGTAAGCATCCTCTGCTGGCAATAATGGAGAAATCGCACGGTTGCGGTCTCTATCATCACGCATTTGAAGCTCATTTTCGAGAGCCGCGAGGTTAACATCAAACCCTTTGCTTTTCAACTGTTTATAACGCCTTTGAGCCCTTTCTTTTACGCTCGCATCGAGAAAAAATTTCACCGTAGCCTTTGGAAAAATAACCGTGCCCATATCACGACCATCAGCGACCAATCCGGGGGCACGCACAAAACTCTGCTGTAAACCCACCAAGGCTTCGCGAACCTCTGGTACCACCGCTACTTGAGAGGCCAGTTTGCCTGTCTCTTCTGTTCGCAATGCTTTGGTTACCGTTTGGCCATCGAGCTGAACCAAGATCTCGCCATCACCACGAATAAACTCAATGGGCAACTGTCGAGTCAACTCCCCTAAAGCGGCGGCATCCGTAAAGTCGACGCCTTGCTGCTGGGCAAATAAACCCACTGCACGGTAAAGCGCGCCACTGTCTAATAAATGAAATTGGTATTTTTCAGCTAACTGAATAGCCAACGTGCCTTTGCCCGATCCGCTGGGTCCATCAATCGTGATAATTGGGATGCTCATGTTTTCA
>JBPEWS010000266.1:0-2913 GCA_052032465.1 Pseudomonadales bacterium | reverse complement strand
GCGGATTTGCTCGGCATTTTGCAAGAGCCTGCCGAAGCTTGGTTTAAACAGCCAAGCCAAGAAGGCGGGTTATCGGATGCGGATATCGATGCCCTAATTCAGGCACGAGCGCAAGCCAAGGCCGCCAAAGACTTTAGCCAAGCCGACGCCATTCGAGACCAACTAACCGAAGCTGGTATTGCGCTCGAAGATACCGCCAACGGCACACAGTGGACACGCTCGTAGTCCGATTTTTACAGTGGCTTATTCGCGGCTATCAGCTCGTATTAAGCCCGTGGATCGGGCGCCAATGTCGCTTTGAGCCCACTTGCTCACATTATGGCCTAGAGGCACTGGAGCAACATGGCGCGATAAAAGGCTTTATCTTAACGACTTGGCGAGTTTTGCGCTGCCAACCGCTATGCAAAGCTGGATTTGACCCCGTGCCAACTAAAGGCTATTGGAAACCCACGGCGCAGCAACGCCAGCACCAAGAACAGCGCGCAACCCAAAGCCGTTGTGATAACTGCTCTGCAAACGAGCCAACCGATGAGTCAGCCCAATGAGCCAACAACGCTTTACCGTTTCAGGCCTAAACCAACACGTTAAGTATTTACTCGAGGCGGACATTGGCCGTGTTACGGTGGTGGGCGAGATATCCAATTTCAAACATCATAGCTCGGGCCATATGTATTTCTCGCTGAAAGACGAGCGAGCCGAGCTAAGCGCCAGCTGCTTTCGCAATGTTAATCAGCGACTTAATTTTTCACCTCAAAACGGCCTATTAGTGGAAGCAACGGGCTTGGTGACGCTATATCCTGCTCGCGGCCAATTTCAGATTGTTATTCAAAGCATGAAACCCGCGGGTGATGGCCTGCTTCAGCAGCGTTTCGAAGCATTAAAAGCCAAATTACTTCAAGAAGGCCTGTTTGACTCTGCACGCAAACAAGCGCTACCGCCTCAGCCAAAGCGGATCGGCATTATCACCTCGCCAACAGGCGCTGTGATCCGCGATATTCGAAGCGTTCTAAAACGCCGCGCACCTTGGGTTGAACTCATTATCTACCCTTGTGCGGTTCAAGGCGAGCAAGCTAAACATGAGTTGGCTCATAGTTTAGAAGTGGCAAATTTGCGTCACGAATGCGACTTACTGATCATCGCCCGCGGCGGTGGTTCATTAGAAGATTTATGGCCATTTAATGAAGAAATCGTTGCTCGAGCCATTGCTCAAAGCCAGCTGCCTGTGATCAGCGCCGTTGGACACCAAACCGATGTGACTATCGCTGATTTTGTTGCCGACATGCGCGCTGCCACCCCCAGCGAGGCTGCTGAAAAAGCCGCGCCGGATGCCGAGCTGTTGCGCACCAAACTCAACCAACAACAGCGCCGATTACAGTTTTCTTGCCAGCAGACACTCAACCGTTGCAAACAGCAATTAAATGCTGAGCAGCGCCGCCTTCGCTCGCCGCAGTCATTAATCGCTGATGCGCAACAAAAACTGGATCAAAAAACCAACCAATTAGAGCGCCAGCTAAAGCATGAGCTTGCACTGAAGCGAAGCCAAATTCAACAATTACATACCGCCATTAATAGTCAGTCACCGTTTCGCCAGCTCAAACAGGCACAACAACAACTAAACCAGCAACAACAGCAGCTCGAGCGCTCCATGCTTTGGCGACATCAGCAAGCCCAGCAACGTGTTGAACGGTTAAATGAGCGGCTAAATCTGGTTAACCCCAAGCGCATTCTCACCAGTGGTTACTCCATTACGCTAGACGAAAGCGGCCGGCCAATCAAAGCTTCAAGCGAAGTGAGTTCAGGCTCTCGACTTAAAACTTTACTGGCCGATGGCGAAGTCAACAGCACGGCAGACTAGCCCGCGTTAGTCACCAACTCAGCGTGCAAAAATTGTAATTAGCCATGGGCAATGGCGCCATGGCTCAAGTATGCTAGAGCTTTAATGTCTGGCGAGTAAATTATGGATTTTTATCACCTGCGTGACCTTGACGCCTACCAACAAGCCTGCGATCAAGCAAAAGCTAACCCAAGCGCCTTCTGGGAGGCCATCGCCAGCCAACATTTTCAATGGCAAAAGCCTTGGCGGCAAGTCGTCGATTTTGATTTTTCGACGGCAAGCTTCCGCTGGTTCGATGGTGCTCAGCTCAATATTACCGAAAACTGCATTGATCGACACCTTGTTGATAAAGCGCAGCAAACCGCCCTGTTATTTGAGCCCAATGACCCCAACGAAGGCAGTCAAGCCATAAGCTATGAGCAACTTCATGCCGAAGTCTGCAAGATGGCCAATGTGCTGAAAAGCCAAGGGGTGAAAAAAGGTGATCGCGTCTGTCTTTACATGCCAATGATCCCTGAACTCGCCTATGCGGTGCTGGCCTGTGCTCGAATTGGAGCGATTCATTCCGTGGTTTTTGCTGGTTTTTCAGCCAGCGCCTTAGCCTCCCGTATCAATGATTGCGGCAGCGAGCTGATCATCACTGCCGACGGAGGCTTCCGCGGTAGCAAAGTGCTGGACCTAAAATCCATCGTGGATGAGGCCTTAACGCACTGCCCTAAAGTCAGCACTGTTTTGGTGGCAAAGCGCACCAACAACCCCGTCACCATGCAACCCGGGCGAGACCAGTGGCTGGCTGAACTGATTGAACAAGCCGACAGCAACTGCCCAGCCGAGCCGATGGAAGCAGAGGATCCGCTGTTCATTTTGTATACCTCAGGCTCCACAGGCCAACCCAAGGGCATGGTTCATAGCTGCGCGGGCTATATGGTGTATACCGCGTATAGTTTTAAGAATGTGTTTCAATATACCAGCGGCGATGTCTATTGGTGTACAGCCGATATTGGCTGGATTACTGGTCACAGCTATATCGTTTACGGGCCTTTAGCGAATGGCGCTACAACTGTCATGTTTGAAGGTGT
>JBPEWS010000265.1:0-1556 GCA_052032465.1 Pseudomonadales bacterium | reverse complement strand
GGCTCACACCTTGAAACCGATATGATCTTATTCTCTGCGGGTATTCGCCCGCGTGACGAATTGGCTGGCGGTGCAGGTATCGAATTGGGTCCTCGTGGCGGTATTGTGATCGACAATGAATGTAGAACCAGCGATAACGATATTTATGCTATAGGCGAATGTGCACTATACAACGGCATGATTTATGGCTTGGTTGCCCCAGGTTACCAAATGGCTGAGGTCGCCGCGCAAAGCATTATTGATATTGCCGAAGACCGTAGCCGTTTTGAAGGCGCTGATATGTCGACCAAGCTTAAGCTCATGGGCGTCGATGTTGCATCGATTGGTGACGCACACGGTCGAACCGAAGGCGCTCGCAGCTATACCTTTATCGATGAGCCAAACGAAGTCTATAAGAAAATGGTGGTTTCTGCCGACGGCAAAACCTTGCTAGGTGCTGTTCTTGTCGGTGATGCAGAAGCGTATAACGACCTGCTCCAAATCATGCTTAACCAAATTGAGCTTCCAGAAAATGCGCAGAGCTTCATTCTGCCAAACGTTGAAGGCGGCGCGCCAATGCTTGGTGCAGATGCACTTCCTGATTCTGCGATGATCTGCTCATGTAACTCTGTATCCAAAGGCGATATTGTTCAAGCGGTAGAGGCTGGCTCCGTCTGTGATGTTGCTACCCTTAAATCGTGTACCAAAGCCGGCACCACATGTGGTGGTTGTGCGCCACTGGCTAAATCGATTATGGATACGACCTTAGAGTCACTAGGTATTGAAGTCGATAACTCGCTTTGCGAACACTTCTCTTACACACGCCAAGAGCTATATCATCTAGTTCGTGTTGGTGAAATTAAGGATTTCGATGCGTTGCTTGAAAAACATGGTCAGGGTAAAGGCTGCGAAATCTGTAAACCGACAGCAGCATCTATTTTTGCTTCATGCTGGAATGATTATGTGCTGGAAGACAAACTTGCTGGCTTGCAGGAAACTAATGATTACTTCCTAGCCAATATGCAGAAAAACGGTACTTACTCTATCGTACCACGTGTCGCCGGTGGTGAAATCCTGCCAGATCAACTGATCGCACTGGGTCAAATCGCAAAAGATTACGGCCTATACAGTAAAATTACGGGTGGGCAACGTGTTGATTTATTTGGTGCACGTGTCGATCAATTGCCAGAAATTTGGGAAAAGCTCATTGCAGCAGGTTTTGAAACAGGTCAAGCCTACGGCAAATCACTACGTACCGTTAAGTCATGCGTGGGCAGCACTTGGTGTCGCTTCGGCGTTGATGACAGCGTAGGTCTCGCTATCAAGATTGAAAATCGCTACAAAGGCCTTCGCTCACCGCACAAATTAAAAATGGCGGTATCAGGCTGTACGCGTGAATGTGCCGAAGCACAAAGTAAGGACGTTGGCGTTATTGCAACAGAAAACGGCTGGAACCTTTATGTTTGTGGTAATGGTGGTATGCGACCTCGCCATGCAGATCTATTTGCCTCTGACTTAGACACTGAAACGCTGATTAAATATATCGACCGCTTCTTCATGTTCTATATCAAAACAGC
>JBPEWS010000264.1:0-5039 GCA_052032465.1 Pseudomonadales bacterium | reverse complement strand
CCATAGCGGTAATCACGTATTGGTGCTTGGCATCTTTATCCGCGCTGATAACTAGCGGTGTTGCCGTTAGGTTCATCCCCTGCGCCTGTTGCTGAAGCACTTTTTGCAGGGTTTGAGCATCAGATCTGACAAGCGATTCGCCGTTAACACGATATGCGCCTTGACTGGTGATCACTAGCTCAATCGCTACAACAGATTCAGCCGCTGGCTGATCGGTACTTTCAGGCAGTTCGATGCCGATACGCGTTTCATTAGTGAATGACGTTGAGACCATAAAAAAAATGACCAGCAAAAACACCACGTCGATCAACGGTGTCAGGTTGATCTGCTGATCTTGTTTGTTTTGAGAACGGGCAATTTTCACGATGAAGGTTCCTCGTTATTTCGCCTTAGTATTAAACATTGCATCCAACAATTTCATGCCATTTTGCTCAATCTGTAGGGCGTATTCTTCAATTTGGCGAGAAAAATAACGATGAAAGAATAGACTTGGAATAGCGACCACCAAACCTGCCGCAGTTGTAATTAATGCTTTTGAAATCCCGCTCGCCAGTCCTGATTTATCCGCACCTGCCTCTGTGATCACGGCAAAAACATCGATCATACCCAGCACGGTTCCTAACAGACCCAATAATGGCGCGATCTGAGCAATACTGCCTAGCAAGTTTAAAAAGCGCTCCATATAAGAGACTTGTAGCTGCCCTTCATGCTCCATCGCTTCTTTAACGGCGAAACGGCCATCCGTGCGCTTCTTAAGGCCTGCGACCAGTACACGACCTAAAGCTGATTTTTCTTCAATCTCATGCATTTGTGCAGCGCTGATCGAGCCACGTTGTAGAGCTTGAATCACTCGATCGCCTAACGCCTTCGGCGCTTGCTTATCACGACGTAATGTCCAAAAACGCTCAATACAAATCGCGAGTGAAAGAATCGATGCTAGCGTAATTAGCACCATCACCCAGCCACCTGACATCAAAATTTCGTACATAAAAAATCCAACTCTGTTATTTATCTTAAATTAATCGAGACAGCCAAATAAGCCAATATGGCATTACCATTCGTCGTCCCAGCCCTCACCTTCTGATGCTCCATCCAAAAATGGATCTGATTCGCTCACAGGTTGCTCCCCTGTGATGATAAACGTTCGTCGGTTCAAGTAAGCATCTCGAACCGCCGTGTAGCGATCACCAATCAGCAACTCTTCTAAATCCAGTAATTCCGCACGGGTTTGAATAATATCCAATGCCGTCACACCATAGCCGATTTCGGTATCATTTTCACCCAGCCACTGCGTGTGCGCACCAATAACATAACCCGGGCTAATAAAGTAATCAGGCACTTTACCAACAGCCGATCGCACCGTTGCTGGCCCAAGCAAAGGCAAAACAACATAAGGCCCTTGAGGTACGCCCCAGCTAGCTAGCGTTACGCCCATATCTTGTTGGTGTTTAGGGGTCAAAAAGCCTAGATCCTCTGTAACCTCAAATAAACCGCCTAGACCCAAAGTGGTGTTGAAGATAAAGCGAGTTAAGTCTTGAAACGCCGTTTCAAAATCCAGCTGCAAAATGCCGTGAACAAAGTTTCCTAAATCATCGAGGTTTGAGAAAAAATTCGATACACGCTGTTCAGCGAACTCGGGCATGACATAGTCATAGGCCTGTGCAACGGGTTTGAGCGTATAACGATCCACTGTATCGTTGAACTCGAACATGGTTCGGTTATAGCTTTCCCAAGGGTCGTTCGGATCAGGATTGTGAACGGTGGCACAGCCACTAAAAAACAACATGGCAAACAAGCCAAATGCCAACATCAGGCGCTGCATGCGCTTCCCTTCACGGCTAAAGATCATCAGAATAGTGGACATCATGCCCCTGTGAGCAAATAAAGTAAGCTCTATTATAAGCAAACCTAAAGCAATTTCGAGCGCCCTTTGCAAATTGTCACGTTTTACCTGCCGACCTTGCTCGTATACCCGCTAATTTAAGTGCATAACTAACGCCAAAATTCAACAAGCTAAAGGTGATCACTGTCTTGGCATTCTCCAGAGCAAAAGGATTTGTTATCATGCCAAGTATCCATTTTTTTGAAAACGTAAGGCGTATATTTTGTCGACATTACCTCATCTAACCGTTGCGACGATTATCGAGCGCGATGGTCAATTTCTCATGGTTCATGAACATTCCAAAGGACAGCCTGTGATCAACCAACCTGCCGGTCATGTCGAAAACAATGAAACCGTCATGCAGGCCGCCATTCGTGAAACTGAGGAAGAAACCGGCTGGCAAGTTGAGCTAACTGATTTACTTGGCATTTATCATTACCACGCTGCCAATGATCGCCACTACTGCCGAATTGCGTTTATTGGACAAGCAGTTGAGCAGCGCTATGAGGGCCCCACTGATAAAAGCATTATCGGAGCACAGTGGCTCAGCATCGATGAGATCCAGCAGCTCTCGCACCGAGGCGACCTCGTTCAACGTTGTCTTGACGATTATCTTAAAGGGCGCCGATATCCGCTTGATATTTGTCAGGGCTACACGGTTTAAACCATGTCGCAGCATGATCTAAATCACAGCGTCAATTCGGGTAAAAAAGTCATTGTCGGCATGTCAGGTGGCGTGGACTCTTCGGTGAGCGCCTATCTGCTTATCCAGCAGGGCTATGATGTTGAAGGCCTGTTTATGAAAAACTGGGATGAGGATGATGGAACAGAATACTGCACCGCCAAAGAAGACTTTGCCGATGCGCAAGCTGTAGCAGATAAGCTAGGTATCAAGCTTCATCATGTTAATTTTGCCGCTGACTACTGGGACAATGTTTTTGAGCATTTTCTCGAAGAATACAGCGCAGGTCGTACGCCCAATCCCGATATTTTATGTAATAAAGAAATCAAGTTTAAGGCTTTCCTTGACTACGCGCTTGAGCTCGGCGCTGACTTTATCGCTACTGGCCATTATTGCCGCCGAGGTGAGCTAAATGGCAAAGCCACACTCGAAAAAGGCCTCGATAATAATAAAGACCAAAGCTATTTCCTTCACGCTATTAGCTACCGCGAGCTTGAAAAAACACTCTTTCCGGTCGGAGAGCTGGAGAAGCCTGAAGTGCGCCATATTGCTGAGCAACAAGGGCTAATCACCCATAACAAAAAGGACAGCACAGGCATTTGCTTTATCGGCGAGCGCAAATTTCGCGACTTTTTAGCTCAGTATTTACCCGCACAAAAAGGCGATATTCTCTCTCTTGAGGGCAAGGTGATTGGTGAGCATCATGGCGCGATGTATTATACCTACGGCCAGCGCCAAGGCTTAGGAATCGGCGGCGTTGCAGGCGCTTCTGAAGAGCCTTGGTATGTCATCGATAAAGATGTGAAAAACAACCAGCTCATTGTCGCTCAAGGCGAACACCCTCGCCTTTACTCTGAAGCACTCTGGATCCAGCATATTCACTGGATCACCGAGGCGCCAGCTGAGCTACCCTTTAGCTGCAAGGCAAAAACGCGCTATCGTCAGGCTGATCAAAGCTGTCATATTGAAGCTGATCCAAAAGGCGGATATTGGGTCTATTTCGAGCAGCCTCAACGCGCTGTCACTCCAGGCCAGTATGCGGTTTTTTATCAAGGTAAAACCTGTCTCGGAGGTGGTGTCATTGAAGCATTCAAGCAGGACGCTTAACCCCCTCACTCTGCCGCTAACAGGAAAGTTATTAATCGAGGCAAGCGCTGGAACAGGAAAAACCTATAGCATAACCTCGATTATCCTTCGCGTTTTGGTCGATCACTTATTGCCCGATACGCTCACTGAAAGTGCGCCAGCAAGCTCTGCCTATCAACTAAAAGATATCTTGGTGGTGACCTTTACCAAAGACGCCACCGCCGAATTAAAAGAGCGTATCCAACTGCGCATTAACCAAGCCGTCGATGACTTTGAATCAGGCCGCAGTGAAGATGCCTACATTGCTAGCTTACTTGAGCACTTGGCTGCAAAGCGAAAAGAGGCAACCAAAGTCTTTAAACTCGCCCAGCAAAGCATTCATGAAGCCTCGATTTTCACTATCCACGCATTTTGCCTGCAGCTAATCAAAGAATTCAGCCTTGAGACAGGGGAATGGTTTAAAACTCAACTGAATAAGGATGAAGCCCAACTTAACCAACGCTTTGCCCAAGATTTCTGGCGCCAGCATGTTTATGAGGCCGATGCTTGGCAAGCCAGTTTGTACCAAGATTCATCGCTTTTTGGTCAAAGCCCAAATAATGTCGAAAAGCAACTGAAAGACTGGAGGAGCCGTGCTGAATTTCAGCTTGCTGATCAAACAGACCAGCCGTTTAACGCTTGGCTTGACCAACTAAGAGCCACCGAGCAAGCGTTTACTGAGCTTTGGCATAAACAACTAGATGAATTAGCCGAGTATTTAGTGAGCTCTACTGAGATAGGGCACGACACCTATAAAAAAGGTAACGTTGCTAGATATATTCAGTCCGTCAATGACGCAATCATATCAGGTCAATCGCTCACCAATGTAAAAAAACACTTGGAGTATTTCACAAAAACCAAATTGATGGAGTCCAGCAAAACGCCCGACTTTGAGCAGCTGTCGCTAAGCACACCGACTAAGCAGATTTTCGTTTTAGGTGACCGCCTATTTGAAGAAAAAAACGCGCTCTATGTGGCCTACTATGCCCATCAGATTAAGGCCTATCGAGCTCAACTGACTCAGCTCTATGAGCAGGACCAGCAGCTCACGTTCAATACCGTTATTCAACAAACGGAACAAGCGCTACGCCATGTTCATACCAACAGCGCCACGCAGCAACGATTAGCACAGCGATTCCGCTTGGGTTTGATTGATGAGTTTCAAGATACCGACCAGCGCCAATACCAAATTTTTAGTCAGTTATTCTCAGGCGAGAACCAAGGTTTGATGATGATCGGCGATCCGAAGCAGGCAATTTATTCATTTCGCGGCGGGGATTTAGAAACCTACTTGATGGCCAGATCACAGGCCGATCAATGCTTTACGCTAGCCACTAACTGGCGCTCATC
>JBPEWS010000263.1:0-3755 GCA_052032465.1 Pseudomonadales bacterium | reverse complement strand
ATTGATTGCGGATTATCTCAAGGCATCGGGTTATGAAACTCAGATGGTGCATCATGGCGATGCGGTATTGACCGAGGTTGAGCGCTTTAACCCGAATATTGTTTTGTTGGACTGGATGATGCCAGGACAGGACGGACTCACAATCTGTCGTCAGCTTGGCGAAGCTTCTTCTTGCGGTATTATCATGCTGACCGCCAAAACCGAGGAGGTCGACCGACTACTTGGCCTAGGCGCTGGAGCCGACGACTATATCTGTAAGCCATTTAGTCCCAAAGAAGTGGTGGCTAGGGTTGATGCACTGGCTCGCCGCTTGCAAAAAAACGCCATGCATGAGGATGTCTCGGCCGGCATAAACGATCGAACAACCGTCGATGAGCAGCGCCAGAAAATACGCTTGAACGGGGTTATGTTGGATTTAACCCCAACAGAGTTTCGATTATTAGCGGCGATGATCAAAAAGCCCGGGCATATTTTTTCACGAGATGCATTGCTTGATATCGCCTATGCGGATTTTCGCGATAATAATGATCGCGCCATAGATAGCCACATGAAGAACCTGCGCCGAAAGCTCAAGCAACAAGAGGCAACAGCTGACTGCTTGAAATCTGTTTATGGCGTTGGCTACAAGATTGAGCTTTAAGACGAGCTTTAAGACGAGCTGTAAATCGAGCTATAAAAAAGCCGCGCTTTTTGGCGTTTATTCTTCGTCTTTGACGGTGATTTCAGGCGGTTGCCACTGTCCATCTAAAATAGCCGCTTTCGGCCAATACATTCGCAGCGTGACTTGAAACTCGCCTTCAGGAACAGGTAGCCAATTGGAGGTTGGCGAGTCTTCAGGAGGCTGGTTAGCCATTGTGATGGTGATCCCGCCCTCGCTATTTTTTTCAAGATTCGAGCGGCTACCTAAGGCATAACGTTGAATCGAGTTTTTTACTAAAAAACCTGCCTCATCATAAACAGTGACCGACCAGAAGGCATTAACCGGCGGTAACTCGTTTTGGTCAAACGTCATGGTGTAGGAGGCCTTAGCACCATCCAGCGTATCAAGATCAGCGTCTTGGCTGGCATTCATATAGGTGGCAAATTGATTGCGGTTGGCCCCAAAGCCGACTTGAGCAACAATGGCGCGCACCAAATAGCGCTGATCGTAATCACCCAGCTCGATTTCGGTCGGGTCGGGTGACCAGCTCGACAAGCTGCTCATCATGTCAAACGCCGTGCTCAGCACGCTTTGCCCATGGCCTATACCATCGTTTAGCGCCGCTTTATTACTATCGGATAAAGAGGCCACCGTATACTCTGCATGCGGCCCAACGCCGATCAAGCCCAGCTTTTTGAGCATGGCATCATCCTCGGCAGGTGGATATTGCTTTAGAAGTTGATCCAATTGGGTAAAAAAGCTGACGCCGTCGAGCTTTTTAACACGCTCTTCGGGTGTGTCTAGGCCTTCGGTAGACTGGCATTGATCTGGCTCATAGGCTGGGTACTGCTTGGCGCTATCAGGATTCAGTGGCGACAATGTATAAGAAGACTGGATGGCGTTCACTTCTGAAAGGTCATCAGGGTTTGTGATTTCTGTTCGACCAATAATCCAGACTAAGTCGGTCGGCGCGGCAATTTCGGTCATGCCTGCAGGTGCTTGTCCAGTCCAGTTGGGGCCGGTTATCAAATAGGTCATGGCTTCACCGCCATTGGTCTGTGAGCCTGGTCCTGCAAAGTTATTTGACCAAGCATCCAGCATGGCCATGAGGTAAAAGCGGTCCTTAATTTCAGGTACTGATAACACCATCGGCTGCTCGCTCAAATCCAAAAAAGCAGAGGAGTAGAGCGTATCAACATTGGGTTTTACCACCGCTCGAAAATCAGGATCAGGTGTTTTGAATTTTTGCACAAATTGATTCATCGGGCCGCCCATAGCGCAGGGATAGGGCGTTGTTGCCGAGGCAGCGCGAGTTTCTTCCATCAGCATTAATGGAAAGCCATAGACATAACCTTGTGCAGCGATCCAGTCCGTTCGAAGGCTCACAGGCTCATCAAATACGGTCATAGAGTGACAGCCTGCAATGGCTAGTATCGCACTGAGTAATACACTGCAGCGCATGGTTTTTGATGATAAGCGTTTCATGCTAGGCCTCATGGGTTTGCTGAAGTTCTCGATCTAATTGCTGGCTAACATCACCAGGTGTTCCTGTATGTCTTGCAAGCAAGCGGTATGCCACTGGCACAATAAACAAAGTGAACACCGTTGCCACCAGAACGCCCGCAAGGATCACGATGCCAATAACGATCCGCGTTTCAGCTCCAGCCCCGCTTGCCAGCACTAATGGGATGGCGCCTGCTACCGTGGTAAGCCCAGTCATGACGATCGGGCGGAAACGCGTGTCAGAAGCCTCAACGATGGCCTCTTCAAAAGCCATGCCCTGCTCACGCAGTTGGTTGGCAAATTCGACAATTAAAATCCCGTTTTTAGCGGCAAGCCCGACCAACATAATTAGCCCGATTTGCGAATAGATGTTTAAAGAGCCGCCCGTTATAAACAGCCCTAAAAGCCCTCCGCCCATTGCTAAAGGTACAGTAAACATAATGACCATCGGGTGCACCCAGCTCTCAAACTGAGCGGCAAGCACCAAAAAGACCACGGCGATACCAAGAAGAAAAACGAAGAAAATTGAGCTTCCGGCATTGATGAAGTCGCGGCTTTGCCCCTTATAATCGACAATGGCTTCGGCTGGAAGGTGAGTTTCCACCATTTGATTTAGGTAAGTTAGCGCCTCATCCAGCGAATAGCCATCGGCTAGATTGGCCTCAAGGGTAATCGCGCGAATACGGTTATAGCGAGACAAGGTCTGCGCCGCGCCATATTCTTTGATTTCAACAACATTTGAGATGGGAATCAGCTGCGAACTGCGGCTTGAGCGCACGTAAATATTGCTGACATCGCTAAAACTGGATTGCGCCTCGCGCTCGCCTTCAACGATGACGTCATATTCCTCACCATTATCAATAAAGGTGGTGATATTTCGCCCACCCATCATGGTTTCCAAGGTGGTGCCAATATCAGAGACCGTTACGCCCAAGTCAGCCGCTCGCTCATAATCAATAACAAAATCAATTTGAGGGCGAGTTTCTTTATAGTCGCTATCTAGGCCCTGCAGGCCGGGGTTATCTTTTTCGATCTCGGTGATCAGCGTATCTCGCCATTGGGCGAGCTGCTCATAAGTCGCGCCACCAAGCACAAATTGAACAGGTTTGCCTGCTCCTCCGCCCAAGCCTTGACGCATAATCGGGAAGGCTCGAACACCGGGTAAATCAGCCAAATTTTGTCGAACCTCATTCATGATTTGGGTGGCGGGGCGCCGCTTGGCCCAGTCATTTAAAATCACGATAACAAAGCCGCCATTAAAGTTTTCAGCTGTGCCAAAACTTCTGGGCGCTCGCACTAACAGTCGATTCACTTCACCCGAGTCCACATAGCGCATCAAGCGAGTTTCGATCTCATCCATATATTCTTCAATATAAGCATAACTTGCGCCCTCAGGGCCAGAAACGGCAATGAAAAATGCACCTCGATCTTCTTGAGGAACAAATTCAGAAGGCACTTGGGTATAGATTGCGAGCAGGCCTGCAATTAAAACGGAAAACGCGACCACAGCAAGCACTGGGCGCTTCAGAACGCGGCGCAATAAGGATGTAAAACCCGAGCGGCTGGCTTCTACACCGTCATCCACTTTACGCACGACGAGATTGGACTCGCC
>JBPEWS010000262.1:0-7262 GCA_052032465.1 Pseudomonadales bacterium | reverse complement strand
TTATCACTGCACTTTTTCTCCTAAACAAAACAATGGAAAACGATAAGTCCGCCATTGATCAAAAACCTAATGCAAAACAACCTATAAAACGCCCAACAACACCCGAAGATAATGACTCGGCATTTATTAAAAACATTCAATCATCCAAAATCTACCCAAGAAAACTTTGGAATCAATCAGAAATTAAAGCCTTTAAGCTTTTAAATACGGGGGTAAAAAATCGATACTCAGGTAAATATTTGGTTCATTCTCAAGTGAGCATGGGCGAGTTTTTAGGGTGTGACAATAATTTTATCTACACGAGAGCAATTAATTCTAAACGAGTGGATTTTTTAATTACCGACCAAACAGGTCAGTCTATCGCTGTAATTGAAATCCAAGGCAGTGGACACCTAACCAATAAAAGCGATATTGAACGTAATCACATCAAGCAACTCGTTGTAAAAAAAGCAGGGATCAAACTTATCGAGCTTTTTCCTGAGAACGACCTAAAACAGCAAGTTATTTCAGAAGTATTCAGATTTCTTGATCAGACAAGTGGTTTAAAGCTAGGGAAATAAAAAAGGCTATTACTGACTCTAAAAAAGTCAAAAACAACCTTAATCAAAAAAACAGGTGAAACCCGACCTTTTCGCTATACGCTTCTTAAGCGAGCAGTAGTGCAATTTGGCTTGATGCTACGGCGCATCCAGCCAAGATAAAGCCTCTTGTTTGTCTTTGAAGTATTCCATTTCTCCGGGTAAGAACCATTGCCCGGCCTTTACTAAAAAAGCCTGCCAACGCTTATCGCCCACCAGAGCTATTTTTTCAAAGTCTTCACTGTGATCAATGCCTAGCTTCAGGTCATCCCAAGCAGCTTCTGGCTCCCACCCTGTTAAAGCCGTTGCATCAAAAAATAGGCGAATATTATGCGCCTCTGCCGATTCAATGGCATGTTCAACCATCGGAGTAATGATCTCATAGTCTTTGTGGGTTAACTTGCCCGTCACTTCGATGTACATGAAGGGCGTGCCCTGTTTGAATTCTAAACGAATGGATAGTGCATGCTGTTCCTTCGACATGATGTCCTCCTGCTGTGTTGATGTGCCTATCTTTATCTTCCCTAATGCTCAGTATAACTTCAAACGCAATGAGATAGCCAATTACCCATATCCTACAACAGTTCATCGCAAAAACTAATGACAGTCCACCCCACCCTGCGTAGACTATAGAGACTTTTCAACAGACGATTTTTCGCATGTCATTAACTGCCTTACTCGCTTCTTCAGCCTCATTAAAAGAGCTTCAACCTCTGCTTCATGGCTACGCCACTGCGCTGGCTTGCCAGAACCACGTTCATACTCAAGAAACATGGGAATCACTACTTGATGCTGTCGACTGGGAAACCGATACAGTGGACTTCGATTCACTTCAAAAAGCCGTTAATGATGAAGCTCGTCGTATTGACGATGCCTTAATGAAAGAGGAAAAACTCTGGTTGCCAACAGCTCCCAACCATGAAAATGAATTATTCTGGGATTGGTGTTTGGGCTTTATGTTGGTGGTCATGAACAATGAGTCACTTTGGCATGAAAGCGAGCAGCTAATCGAAATGATGATTCCGATTTTGTTTTTCTCAAAAATTGCTGAAGATGCTGAGCAATTCCAAGAGCTCAATGAAAACGAGTCAGCTCAAAAAGCGATGGCCTTTGATATACCTGAGCTTGTTGTTGATATTTTTCTGGCAATGAATGATCAATAACTACTCGCAAGCCACCTAATCAACAAAGTTGCTTTAATAGGCAAATTTTCAAAAAAGCCAACTTTAAATAAACGAGAAATTTGATGGCTCAGCAAGACTGAGTTTAGAAAAACTAGAAATAATAAGCGAGAAATCATCCAGCGAAAGCGACGCTAAACGAAAAAAACCAGACAGGAAATAAAAGATAAGGCCGCCAACCGATAAGTTTTGCAAAGCACTTGCCCATCATGGGACAAGGTTCACAATGGGGCAAGCGGCCAAATTCAGTCGTGTCGAATTAACGAGAGAAGTTACGTCTAGGACGCTCTTCGCGCGGGCGCGCTTCATTAACGATCACTTTACGGCCACCAAGCTCTTGATCGTGCAAGGCTTGAATCGCAGCTTTTGCGTCGTCGTCGTTTGGCATTTCAACAAAACCAAAACCTTTAGAACGACCTGTGTCGCGATCTTTGATGATTACCGCTGATGCAACTTCGCCATGAGCGGCAAACGCATCATTAAATTCCTGATCGCTGATGCGATAAGGCAAATTACCTACATACAATTTCATTTTGACTCTTCGAGAATTTCGCTTGATTTATCGATGCCGTTAAATAACCAAGCTTATTACTCAACAGCGTGCGCAAAAATGTTTTTTTTACGTACTGATTGACTATATCACTCAGCTTTATGATCGCAAGGAAAATTCGATAAATAACCGTGTTTTTACAGTGTTTTCGCGGTTTTCTTACTCACTTTACACAACTGCTCGATAAGAAAAGACGAATGCGCAATTTTCCGCTAAAATACTGTCCCTTTTATTGGCCTCTTATTTTCATGACTGGTAACAATCCACAAGCGAATTTTATCAATATTGGTGAGCGAACAAACGTAACGGGTTCAGCACGTTTCAAACGATTAATTATCGAAGAAGATTATGAAACGGCCTTAGACGTTGCTCGTCAGCAAGTCGAAAACGGCGCTCAAATTATCGATGTCAATATGGACGAAGGGATGTTGAATGCGCAATATGCTATGACCACCTTCTTGAACCTTATTGCCTCTGAGCCCGATATCGCTAAAGTGCCGATCATGATTGACTCCTCAAAGTGGGAAGTGATCGAAGCAGGCCTCAAATGCGTTCAAGGCAAAAGTATCGTTAACTCGATTAGTCTAAAAGAAGGCGAAGGCCCATTTAGAGAACAAGCCAAAAAGATTCTTAAATATGGCGCAGCAACAGTGGTAATGGCCTTCGATGAAGAAGGACAAGCTGAAAGCACTGAGCGCAAGTTTGAAATCTGCCAACGCGCATACCGTATTCTTGTCGATGAAATTGGCTTTCCTCCTGAAGACATCATTTTCGATCCGAATATTTTTGCGGTGGCTACGGGTATTGAAGAGCATAACGATTATGCCGTAGCGTTTATTGATGCCATTAAATTGATCAAAAAACACCTCCCTTTTGCCAAAGTCTCTGGTGGTGTTTCCAATGTTTCTTTCTCGTTTCGTGGTAATAACCCTGTTCGTGAAGCAATTCACTGCGTCTTTTTATACCACGCGATCAAAGCGGGCATGGACATGGGCATCGTCAATGCCGGACAGCTCGCTATTTATGAGGACATTCCTTTGGAGCTTCGCGATGCCGTTGAAGCCGTAATCCTCAACACCTCCTCAGAGGCTACTGACAAGCTGCTTGAGATAGCACCTAAATACCAAGGCGATGGCAAAGCGGCTGAAAGCCAGGAAGATCTCAGCTGGCGTGAGCTTGATGTTGAGAAACGAATTGAACATGCCCTTGTAAAAGGCATTACCCAGTATATCGAAGAAGATACCGAAGAAGCGCGACAAAAGCTCGACAAGCCGCTACATGTGATTGAAGGGCCGTTGATGGATGGTATGAATGTGGTTGGCGACCTATTCGGCGCTGGTAAAATGTTCCTGCCTCAGGTGGTTAAGTCTGCTCGCGTGATGAAAAAAGCTGTGGCTTACCTTGAGCCTTATCTGGAAGCAGAAAAAGCAGCGGGTGAAACCAAAGGTAAGATTCTACTAGCTACCGTTAAAGGCGATGTTCATGACATCGGGAAAAATATCGTTGGCGTGGTTCTACAATGCAATAACTACGAGGTCGTAGACCTTGGTGTTATGGTGTCCTCAGACACTATTTTACAAACAGCCAAAGCTGAAAACTGCGATATTATCGGCCTCTCAGGGCTGATCACCCCTTCACTGGATGAAATGGTGCATGTCGCCAAAGAAATGCAGCGCCAAAACCTGTCTCTTCCTCTGATGATCGGCGGTGCAACAACCTCACGAGCGCATACGGCAATAAAAATTGAGCCGAGTTATCAAAACGATCAAACCATCTACGTAGCCGATGCCTCTCGAGCCGTTGGCGTGGCGACCAAGCTGTTAAGCAAAACTGAAAAACAAGGGTATGTTGAAAGCGTAAAAGCCGAATACGACACGATTCGTGAAACCCGAAAACAAAACCAGCAAATTAAACTGGCTCGCTTCAGCGATATTCAAGACAAAAAAGCCGCCATTGACTGGGATAGCTTTACGCCCGTTAAACCGCAATTTCTTGGCGAAAAAGTTATCGATGATGTGTCATTTAGCGACTTAATTGACTATTTCGATTGGACGCCTTTTTTCTCCACATGGGGTTTAGCCGGTCATTACCCGCGCATTCTCGATGACGAGGTGGTTGGTGAAGAAGCGAAAAAGCTGTTTGAAGATGCTCAACGCATGATCAAAACCATTATCGAAAATCAATGGATTCAGCCCCGAGGAGTCATTGGCTTTTGGCCTGCGAACAGTGAGGGAGAGCGCATTCATCTTAGCCTAGACGACGAGTCATCCGTCAGCCTTTGTCACTTGAGACAACAAAAGCTCAAGCCCGAAGCTAGCACCAACCCTTATGCCTGTTTAAGCGACTTTATCGCACCCTCTGACTCAGGAAAAACCGACTATTTAGGCGCCTTTGTTGTAACTGCTGGAGCCAAGGTAGATCAAGTTGCAGAGCAATTAAAATCTGATGGCAATGATTATGACAGCATTATGGTTAAGGCCTTGGCTGACCGAGCGGCTGAAGCGTTTGCTGAATTATTACATGAGCGAGTCCGTAAATCTTACTGGGGCTACGCACCTGAGGAAACATTGAGCAATGCTGAGCTGATCAAAGAAAAGTATCAAGGTATTCGCCCAGCTCCAGGCTATCCAGCCTGCCCTGAGCACACCGAAAAACGCAAACTCTTTGACTTGCTTAACGCGGAGCAACTCACTGGCGTTGAGCTAACAGAAAGCTTTGCTATGACGCCTGCGGCTTCAGTTTCTGGCTGGTATTTCGCCAACCCTGAAGCGAAATATTTTGGCGTGGGCAAAGTCGGTCGTGATCAGATTGAGCATTATGCTGAAATGACAGGCATGAGTGTTGAAACCACTGAGCGCTGGTTAGCACCTAACCTCGCCTATGACCCTGAGAGCTATCGCTAAATAACGCCATCATAAGCCTTAACTTAATAGCTAAGGCTTATGACGGATTCCTGCTTGCATCATGAATGCGCTCAGCACTTTGCACCCGAAGCCACTCATGTCGTTTAAAATAATCTGCTCGATGCTGATCAATCACGTCCCTACGGTCATGTTCATCAAGCTGATGGTCCTGCATTAACTGCTCTCTGAGCGCTAGCCACTGCGAAATACGCGCCTGCCATTGTTGGCGCTGTTCATCAAGCGCCGAGAGTCGTCTAGCGGCATCATCCCCATAGGCGGCTTGACGCTCTTGATAAAGCGCCTGTTGAGACAAACTGCCTGACTGAGCCGCTTGATGGAGTTGATAAAACTGCTGTTGTCGTTCTAACGAGAGTTTACGACTTTCTGGTAATGCGCTCTGCAAGCGTGCAATCTCATATTGTTTAGACTCAAAGCTCAGCATTTCGCTCGCTAAAATGTCGCGAACCGAGAGCGCATACTGATCATAGGTATAACTCTCTCCGTATAGCGCCTCAGCCAACTCTTTGCCCAGCACTTGGATTCTTACATCGTGAACTTGATCCAACGCATCCTGCTCAGAAATTGCTCGGTCTTCATCAAAGGATGTGGCATCCAAGGTGTCCAGCAAGGTCTGATACTTTTGGTAAATACCCAGCAACTCTGATCGCGCTGGCTCAGGTAAATTCGTTTGAACATAACCTCGAATTGCCGCTGCAATTTGAGACTGAGGCACATCGCCCAGCGTCACGTAAAAGTAATCAAATAAGCGACGAATCCCCATCGTCAACCTCAACTGATTATTCTCGGTCAACTCCAAAAAGCCATCCACTTGCGTTCCTACTAAGGCGTCTGATGAGAGTATGCTCGCCAAAGCGTCAACTTCAGCGGGCGTGACTGCCGTTTGCTCAGCAATTGTACTCATCAGCGGCAAACGATTCGTCGAGGAAGCTTGCGACACTTGACTCGAAGCGAGCACCCTCTCTTCCTGAGCTTTTAATGGCTGAGTAAGCTGATGATTTGACCAGTACCATTCGATAGACACCAGCGCCACAATTAAGCCACTGGCTAGACCAATTTTACGTTTCAGTTCCATGCTTGATACCTCCTTGTTGATCCTGCAAAAAACTCATGTTTGATCGTCTATTTCACCTGCGTCGATGCCCAATCAGTCTACAATCCCAATCGCGCTAAGCGATTCGCATGACCGCGAAACACGGCCGTTGGACTTAAAGCGCGCAGCTTGATCAATCCAGCAACCTGATTCACCTCATCAAAATGGTCATAAGGAAAATCATCACGAATCACTCGACCAAAATGTGAGCTACATGTCGACACTAAGCCATCATTAGCTACTTTTGGAGCAAAAAACACCTGTAAAACTTTGAGTAGTTTAGATAATGGATCAAGGGCACGATTAACTTTTGGCGCTTCGCCCGACCATGAAAACAGGTACATACCCTCAGCATAAACAGGAGCGACGCCACAATGCTTGTCTGGAACACCTACAGGAAAACGTGCATTAAAGTCAGCCGCGCCTTCACTCGTTAATGAATCCATTGCCGCCAAGGCATCTTGCTCATAACTTTGACCTGATTTTTCGCTAATCAGCCCCGCAAAGGCATCTACCGCAGCAGCAATTTTAGGCGTCAGTGTTCGCTCAATGACAGGCACCTCAGAAATTCGCTTTATGCCATCTGCTACAGGTGAACCTAACACAGGACTGCCAACCGTAGTTACCGATGCAATTTGATCAGGGATCATGGCCGCCACATAACGAATGGACTGGCCACCATGGCTATGACCAATGAGATTAACCTTTTTTGCCCCTGTAATTGCCAAGATCTCTTGAACTTGCGCAAGCAACTGCTCGCCTCGCACTTCAGAAGAGTTCGCAGCGGCAACCTGGGTCACAAACACCTGAGCACCTGAGGCCTCAAGCTCGGCAGGAATACCGTGCCAATACTCTAAATTACCGATTTGATCAAAGCCAAAAAGCCCGTGGGCCAAGACCAGCGGATATTGCGTCTTGGTATATGAAGCTTTTGAATCC
>JBPEWS010000261.1:0-8970 GCA_052032465.1 Pseudomonadales bacterium | reverse complement strand
CCTCGGGGTTTTTTTATGTCTGAAATTCGGATCAGCTCAAGCCATAAGCTCCGATCATATAATCTATGGGGATCTATGAAGGTCCCATCTTCCTTTCTTACTAAAACACTCGATATCAATGTCTTTGCTCTTGACTGTTCAAATATAAATAGGGAGGAGAGTAATATTGTGAGCTTACCTTCCTGTTATTACTTGTGCGGAACTGAAATCCATAAATACGAGCACTGATCATGGCCCAAGCGACGAAAGCTCAGCGATTTTTATGCTGAGAGAAAGATGCATCAAAATGATACGTTGCGTAGCAATCAGTGTTTCACAATGGCAAGAAAAGTAAGCGATGTTTATCTACCACCAAATTTATTTATAATGGTAACGATAATGAGTCGCAACACCATTGACAAATGAGATCGCGCCCCTATAATGCCAACTCGCAAATGAGAATTATTATAGGTGATTAAATGAGTTCATTAAAAAAACAGGCGTCTCGACCACAGTCGTTACGTTCGCTGCCCGCTGTAGTTGGCGCGTCTAAATTAACTAAATGTTCCATGATGGTTGGTCTTTCGACAGGTTTGTTGAGCGTTTCTCCGCAGGTTTTATCTGCACAGGTTGCTGAGGAAATGAGTACCGAGCAGGTAAAAACGGTAACTACAACTGTTGTTAATGAAAAAGTTGTCGCTACGAGCACCGAAACACAGTCTGAAGCAACAGAAATTAATACCGTCACAGTAGACGGCGGTAAAAAGGGTAGCCCATTTGCAAACCCAGATTCGCCTTATAAAGCAGAGATTTCAGGTGATATTCGTCGCACGGAGTCTTTGCTCAATACGCCTCAAACCATCGATGTTTTAACAGAAGAAGCGATTAAAGATTCTGGTAAAACCGATCTAAAAGAAATTTTGCGCGCTCAACCAGGTATTACACTGGGTACGGGTGAAAACGGTAATGCTTTTGGTGATCGCTATATTATTCGTGGTCACGAAGCGCGCAGTGATATCTTTGTTGACGGTATTCGTGATCCTGGTATGACAACACGTGAAAGTTTCGCCACTGAGCAAATTGAAATCACGAAGGGTCCAAGTGCTACGTTTGCCGGACGAGGTTCAACAGGTGGTGCGGTTAATAGCGTAACGAAACAAGCTACGACACAAAAAAGCTTTAATGAAATCGAAGTAGGTGGTGGCACAAATCAATACGTTCGAGCAACTGTTGATAGTAATGTGGTTCTTTCTGACGATACCGCACTGCGTATCAATCTGCTACATGCCTATGAAGAAGTGCCTGAACGTGATCCGGCCGATCGTTCACGTCAAGGTGTCGCAGCATCAGCAAAGCATAACTTCACAGATGCCTTGTCGCTAACAGGTGATTTTTACTATTTAAATGCCGAAGATAAGCCTGATCTAGGAACCTATATTGAAGCTAACGGCGGTCCAGTTGATGATTTGCCGGTTTATGTTCAAGACGAAGACTTCCTCGATTCTGAAGTTGGTGTGGGTACATTGCGTTTGGATTACTTGCTAACTGATAATCTGATTCTGTCAAATTCGCTACGTTATGGTGAGACAACCAATGCTTATGTTGTGACAGGTGCTCGTGCAGGCGATGCGATCTTTACAGCCGATGATGGATCAACAAGTACTGTTACTGTACCTAGTCTGAGTACACACCAAGGCTGGCAGGACGTTGATTACTTTGTTAACCAATCTAATATCATGTTAGATACTGAGCTACTGGGTATGGAACATGCCTTTATCTTTGGTGCAGAATATTCAGTGCAAAATGTAGTCAATGGCACTTATTCAGCCACGCCTACGGGTACATCTAACTGTCAAACGAATGGCCGCGGAGGTGTGCGAGATGGCTACTGTATCGAGGATGCAGATGGCAATGCTGTCAATAATGTCAATTCATTCATGCAGCGCACCATCACTAAAAACGGTGTTGATGCAGACTACTCTCTTGAGACAATTTCATTGTATGCAATTGATACAGTTGACCTAACAGATGCATGGACATTAGCTGGTGGCTTGCGATTGGATTATTTTGACTATCAAAATATCGTCACAAGTAGTGATGGCACTAAAACTAACTACGCCTACGATGATACCTTGTTTAATGGTTTCGGTAGTTTGTCTTACAAGCTAGATGAAAATGCCAATGTGTATGTGAGCTATGGTACAGCAACTAACATCAATGGTGGTGAATCTGATCTTGGCGCTAACTGTGGCTACGGCGGTCTATGTGCCGACTCAACTACCGCTGATAGCCTAGGTTCAGGAGACCCTGAGCGTACAGAAAATATCGAAGTTGGGACAAAGTTGAATCTTAATGACGGTAAACTGCTCTTTACTGCGGCGGTATTCCAGATCACCAAGGATGACGTATTTGAAGGTGCGCCACGTGGCTCGAGCTATGACTCGGTCGGTACAATCAATACAGGTAAAAACCGAGTTGAAGGTATTGAGTTTGGTGTTGTAGGTCAGCTTACTAACGAGCTATCGGCTCAAATGGGCGTTGCATTGATGGAGTCTGAGATTCTTAAATCATCAAACTCTGATAATGTCGGCAAACCGCTTGCGAACTTTGCGAATGACAGTGCTTATGCCCAGCTTAAGTATCAGTTCACGCCGAAGTTCTCTTTAGGTGGCGCAGCGACCTATTCTAGTGAAGCCTATGCAGGCCAACCAGATGCAGCCTCTAGCGACACTTATACTGTACCAAGCTATGTTACGTATGACATGTTTGCCGAGTATCAGTATAACGAGCAATTTTCAGCTCGACTTAATGTAGAAAATATCACTGATGAAGATTACTACCTTGCGACTTACCGCAGTGGAGCCTTCACTTATAAAGGTGATGCCCGAAACGCGAAGCTCACACTCGCGTATACATTCTAAAAGTCACCTTTTAGAATCTCCATTAAGCTGGCATGTTTTCATGCCAGCTTTTTTTTATGTAAACTGAATTAACTTATTACGACGAGTCGCTATGAAAGCAGCACCTTTAGATCATATACCAGCCGACCTGCTGACACTGGATGATTACGAACAGGTAGCAAAATCCTTCATTGAAGCGCCAACGTATACCTATATTGCTTCAGGTGCTGGGCAAGAAACAACATTAAACCGAAACCGCTCGGCCTTTGACAGTATTTCAATTCTTCCCCGCGTGTTGCAAGACGTGACAACCGGTAGTTTGTCGACGGATTTATCGACGACGCACTTACCAAGCCCGCTAATGCTTGCACCTGTTGCGCATCATGGATTAGTGCATGACCAAGGTGAACTGGCAACGGCGCAGGCGGCCGAGGCCATGAATATTCCAATGGTGGTAAGCACTTTATCATCGAAAACCTTGGAAGAAATTTCACAACAAACAACAGCGAGCCTGTGGTTTCAGCTCTATATTCAGCCCAGCGAATTAGCTACTCAAGACTTAATTAAGCGGGCAGAAGCAGCAGGCTACCTTGCGCTTGTTATCACCGTGGACGCTCCGCTTTCTGGTCTGCGCTACAAAACGCAGCGATCAGGTTTTAAATGGCCAGAATCCGTTCAATCTGCGAATTTACAGGCTTATGCGCCCCAGGAGCCATCGCCAATTTATGAAGGTCAAAGCGCTATATTTCAGGGCGTTATGCAAGATGCGCCAACATGGGAGACAGTCGAAGCCATCATACAATCCACCGAGTTGCCCGTTTGGATTAAAGGCATCACGCACCCTTTAGATGCCGCGAAAGCCAAGTTAATCGGGGCGAGTGGTGTGATGATCTCCAATCACGGTGGTCGAGTATTAGATGACATGCCGTCGGGTCTTTCACGATTACCAATAATTCGAAGCGAAGTGGGTGCTCACTATCCGCTGATTCTAGATGGTGGAATCCGTTCTGGGGCGGACCTGTTTAAGGCCCGAGCCTTAGGCGCTGATGCGGTGATGATTGGCCGTCCTCAGTTATATGCGCTGGCGATTGCGGGTGCTCTGGGTGTCGCACATATGATACAAACGCTCCAGCAGGAGCTGGAAATTACTATGGCGCTTGCAGGCTGTCCTACGATTAGCTCCATCACGTCCGCATCTATTCATTGCAAAGGTGAACTATGTTAACGATTATCGAGCAAGCGCTACCAAAAGCTCAGGCCTTATCTATTGGTGAACAATTGCGATCAGCGTCTTGGGAAAGCGGCCAAGCTACAGCAGGCATGACCGCTGCGCAGGTAAAAGCTAATCTACAACTACCCGTTAATTCAGAATTAGCGCAGCAGTTAGGCCATGATTTACGTGAGCACTTACTTACCTTGCCTGATTTTATTTCAGCGGCCTTGCCAAACTCCGTACTTAAGCCGAGGTTCAACTGCTATACCGAAGGCGGTTATTACGGAACGCATGTAGACAGCGCTTTAATGAAAGATGAGCATAATCAGTGGCTACGTACCGATATTTCAGCTACTTTGTTTTTTAGTGAGCCAGATCAGTACGAGGGCGGCGAACTCATGATAGAAACGGCCTTCGGTGCTCAATCGGTCAAGCTCGAGGCAGGTGATATGGTGCTCTATCCTTCTAGCAGTTTGCATCAGGTTACCCCTGTGACTCAGGGAGCGCGAATTGCCGCTTTCTTTTGGGTTCAAAGTTTGGTGAAGGATCATTCGCAACGCGCATTACTGTTTGACTTGGATCGAAGCATTCAATCACTCACGGCTGAGCTGGGTGCTCAGCACCCGCAAGTCGCGCAGCTAAGCGGCATTTATCATAATTTATTGCGAGAAAATTCAGAGACTTAGCGTCAATTACACTGTCCTTGATTTGTTAACCTGTGTTACCTCAGGTAACAGCATATCCTTAAATTGCAACTAAAACCTTATCATTTCGCCAGCTTTTTAACGGCATAACCTGTTGTTACAAAGCGAGATAATGAGATTTATGTGTAAAACGTTTAGGGAGACAGGGATATGAAAAAGCCGTATTTTTTAAAAGCGCTCGGCTTGGCTTGCATGGCAGGTTTTGGTTGCGCATCGGTATCAGCTGCGCCAGTTCAGGGGCCGAGCGGTTCGGCATTTTACGATTCGCCGATCGTGCCTATTGGAGAATCAGGCGATCTGCTTTGGTATCGATCAGCAGCAGCTGAGTTAGGTGAAGATGCGCCGGCCTATGAGGCATGGAATGTTCAGTATCAGTCTGAAGATGCAAAGGGGGATTATAATTTCGTAACCGGTACGGTATTCGTGCCTTCTGATGAGTGGCAAGGCTCAGGAGAGCGCCCAATCATTTCTTATGCTACGGGTACTCATGGCTTATCGCTAACTTGTGCACCTTCTAAAAAGTTTGACGCGGGTCTTGATTATGAAGCGGCGAATATCGCGGCAGCGCTTGAGCGAGGCTACACCGTCGTTGTATCTGATTACCCTGGCTACACTAACGGTTCGGAATTTCCTTATTATCTCGTAGGCCAAGCACAGGCCAATGCTGTAATGGATATTGTCCGCGCCGCGTATCAAATTCCTGGGGCGGGTATTAGTGATGAGGCTAAGGTTGGTATTTGGGGTTACTCGCAGGGTGGTCAAACAGCGGCTTGGATTGGTGAAACGATGCAGGAATACGCGCCAGAATTGAATATTGTCGGTATTGCACAGGGTGGTGTGCCAGGTGATTTTTTAGTAACAGCAGATTATCTCAATGGTAGTACAGGAATGTCGTTTTTATTGTCAGCGGTGCTTGGCCTCGAGCAGCAATATCCTGATGAGCTGCCTATTGATGACTATATTAATGCTAACGGAGAATCGGCCATAGCCGCAGCAAAAAATCAGTGCGTTTTTGAGTCATTATTTGCGTTGATTAATACGCGCTTGTCCGACTACACGCAAAATGGACAATCACTTGAGCAACTGTTGGACGAAATCCCCGGAGCTGAAGCTGTGGTTGTTGGGCAAAATGTGGGTGAGCGTGAAATCCCGGTTCCTGTTTACCAGTATCATGGCCAAGCTGACGAGTTTATTCCGCTGGGGCAAGCGTATGAGTTAAAAGAAAAGTATTGTGATTTGGGAACGCCTGTTAAGTTCGACCTTTATCCAAGCGAGCACATTGCGACCCAATTTCAAGCCGCTCCTTATGCTTTGGACTGGATGCAGGATCGATTCACCGCGCCGGCTATTTTTGATGTGCCTGAAAGCACATGTTTAACCTTTGCAGGAACGCCAGTCTCGACCGCCAACCCCGGCGGTGGTGATTTTGTAGTGACCTTGGATGAGTGGAATCTTGAAGGTGATATTTTTATTGCCGATTCAGATGATGTCATCGTGTTGCCTGAGGGGTCATCCTTTACGGGTGATACGAACATTAGCGCCAATACATTAAGCGGCAATTTGACCATTCCGGAATCGCGTCAAAAGGTCACGGTATTATTGCCATTGGATGCCGATGTCATGATTAGCGAAGTGGAATCTACGGTCGGCTCGGTAAGTTTGGATAATGATGGCTACCTTGATATTGAGGGCCTTGCTCAAACCAATATCGAAGTGCAATCAGCGGGGCTGGGTTTTATCCAAATTCCTTTGGGATGCAAAACAGAAGAGCCTATGCAATTGCCTTTGAATTTCTTTGGCCCAATATCATCGCTGGGTAATGGCAATTTGGCTTTCAAAGGCGAGACAGAAATTCCAGCGTTTAGAGACTGCGGGGTCTGGCAATTCATTGTGAACTCGGCGGTTGCAGGCCCGGGTCAGGTTTACGATATTCGTATTACGCCGCCAGCGCCGGTGTCGAACTAGGCAGAACGGTGTTTTCCCGCTCGATTGCGGTAACGGCCTAGGGGGCGGGAGAAAATGCGTGGATTTTTTTACTGGGTATGATGGTTATGAAAAAAGGGATAGTTTTTGCTTCACTGTTGATCGGAGTCGGTTTTTTAATGGCCCAATTATGGCCGCACTCTTCTGAAACACCAGCAGCGCACTCAATGGCTAGCATATTGGCATGGCCTGAAGCGGATAGCAGCAAAGGTTACAGAATGGCGGGGCCCGAGACAGATATGAGTCCGGCGGATATACAAGCATTGAGCCCTGAGCAGGCTGAGCACTTATTGCATGAGTCGTTTGAGCAGATTGTTTTCGAGGTAGGGCGGCCCGAATTTCGAGGCGCGGTAACGCAGCGCCCACATTTTGTTTCGCCGATCGAGTGGTATGTTTTAGTTTTGCAGGCGGAGCATCAAGCCAGCGAATCTGATCAGGCGCAGGTAAAATTAGATAGCCTAGTGAATAAATTACGCTTTTATAAGCTAAAAGGGCTTTGGGAGTCGTCTTTCAAAGACAAGCAATACGAGGATTTGCGACTCGCCGTCGCCGAGCAATTATTGGCTGAGATGCCAAATCGAGTTAAGGATCGGCATTTGAGTCAGGCATCGGCTTTTGCGCTCTCAGAGCAGCTAATCAAACAAACCTTTAGTGACGCGGCCGAGCAGCAACATCGTCTTGAGGCAATCGCTGAGGCGCTGGGTGTGGGCTATAATATTTTGGGTACAAGCTGAATTTTAATATCAACGCAGCGTCTAATTGTGCGTGACCACTATTCAAGCGCAGGGAGCTATGTAAGAATAAGTGCCTGAAAAATTAGAAAGATTCTCATGCCCAAAAAACAAAACGAACCGCAAGAACGCTACGAAAAACCCATTCCTGATCGCAATGATATTTTAAACTGGGTGGAAAAAAAGAAGCGTCCTGTTACCTTTGCAGAGCTGGTCTCTGGTCTTGAAGTACTTGATGATGAAGATCGTACAGATGGTATGATCCGACGCTTGCGAGCGATGGTTCGCGATGGCCAGCTCATCAAGAACAATGCCGGTAAGTTTGGTTTGCCTGACAAAATGGATTTGATTAAAGGCCGAGTGATTGGTCATCGTGATGGTTTTGGCTTTATTGCGCGTGAAGATGGTCAGGGCGATGACTTGTTCTTGTCGCCACGGCAGATGCGCAAAGTCTTGGATGGCGATATCGTACTGGTTCGTATTATGGGCATCGACCACCGAGGACGTGAAGAAGCCTCCGTTATTCAAGTGCTAGAGCGTAAGCGCACCACGCTGGTCGGCAAAGTCATTGTCGATGGTGGCGTGACCTTTTTTGAGCCTGATAATACGCGTGTGGCGCAAGAGTTTGTTTTATTGCCTGATGCGGATTATGAGCCAAGTCGTAATGATATGGTTGAAGTGGAAATTGTTCAGCCACCGTCGGGACGCTTTCATGGGCAGGTTAAGTTAGTTCAGGTATTGGGCGATATTGATGAGCCCGGTATGGAGGTGCAAGCGGCGATTCGTTCGCATAGCTTGCCGCATGAGTTTTCGCAAAAAACAGCAGAGTATGTAAAGACGCTCAGTGATGAGGTTTTAGATAAAGATAAACAGGGTCGTGTTGATTTGCGCGATCTGCCGCTAGTCACGATCGATGGAGAAGACGCTCGCGATTTTGACGATGCGGTTTATTGTGAGCCAAGACCCCGCGGAGCCTATCGCTTGGTTGTCGCTATTGCGGATGTCTCTCACTATGTGCCGATGGGCTCGGCTTTGGATGCTGATGCTTATGAGCGTGCAACGTCGGTGTATTTTCCTGATCAGGTCATCCCGATGCTGCCTGAAAAACTATCCAACGGCCTGTGTTCATTGAATCCGAAAGTGGATCGTTTGTGTATGGTTTGTGATATGCAGATCTCCGCGAAAGGTAATATTTCAAAGTATCAGTTTTACGAAGCGGTCATGAATAGCAAGGCGCGATTGACCTATAATAAAGTCTCGCAGCTACTCGAGCAGCCTGAAAGCGCAGAAGCGCAAGCGGTGCGTCAGGAGATCGGTGGCGAGCTTGAAGGTCATTTGATCAATCTTTATAGCTTGTATCATGTCTTACTCGGCTCGCGTAAGGAGCGCGGTGCGATCGATTTTGAAACGGTTGAGACGCAGGTCTTATTTGATGATCAGCGTAAAATCGAGGCGATCGT
>JBPEWS010000260.1:0-4349 GCA_052032465.1 Pseudomonadales bacterium | reverse complement strand
TAAGCCCAACACCACGAGTAAACCCAACTATGCTGACAGTCGGCCGCTATACTTTTGCGAACGCGCTTGCACTGGCCCCAATGGCTGGTGTAACAGACCGTGTATTTCGCGATATTTGCCGTGAAAAAGGTGCTGGCATGGTAGTAGGCGAAATGCTCAGCGCCAAAATGACGCTTAAAGGCAGTAAGAAAGCAAAAACCCAACTTCGTATTGCCTCCCATGATGAGCCAGAACCTCGGATAATCCAGCTACTTGGTAATGACCCGGATGAAATGGCGCAAGCAGCACAATACAACGTTCAACAAGGCGCCCAAATTATTGACATCAATATGGGTTGCCCGGCCAAAAAAGTGTGTAAAAAAGCAGCCGGTTCATCTCTTCTTAAAGATGAACACTTAGTCAGTGAAATACTGCAAGCTGTTGTTCAGGCCGTCGATGTTCCAGTGACATTAAAAACGCGCCTAGGCTGGTCGGAAGAGCATAAAAACATCATCCGTATAAGCCAGATTGCACAAGAAGCCGGCATTCAACTGCTCACTGTGCATGGCCGCACACGTGAGCAACGATTTAACGGTGTAGCGCGCTATGAGTTGCTGGCCGAGGTTAAGCGCCAGCTGGAGATTCCTTTGCTGGTTAATGGTGATATTGACTCCCCAGAAAAAGCCCGAGACGTGCTCGCTCTAACACAGGCCGACGGCTTAATGATCGGCAGGCCCGCCCAAGGAAACCCCTGGATATTCAAAGAGATAAAGCACTTTCTGGCCACAGGAAAACATCGTGACCGACCTTCCTTAGAAGAGCAAAAAAACACCATGCTAATGCATCTTGTCGGACTTCATGCATTGTATGGCGAATTTTCAGGCACTAAAATTGCTAGAAAGCATATTGGCTGGTACTTTGAACACTTGCCTTTTTCTGCTGCTAGTTTGCAGCGTTTTTTTTCACTGACAACACCCGAGCAACAATTGGACTTTATTCATACGGTTTTTGATCATCTGCCTGACGACATGACGACGTCAGCGCCAGCGGCCCAAACAGGCTCTATCAGCATGAAACCTGCCATTATGCCTTTTGTCTCAGCCTAGATCATGAATAAACCTATGAGCCATGCACTGCCAGCTATTGATGTCTTAATCGACGCCACCAATGACCAAGAACAGCCGCTTGGCCATCATGTCAACGAATGTATTTCTCAGTTTTTGTCAGATGCTGAGCATCTTCCCGATAATTTATACGAATTATGTTTAGCGCAAGTTGAACCCGCGTTAATTCAAGCTGTGCTTCGCCATGTTGGCGGCAACCAAAGCCAGGCAGCCAAAGTGTTAGGCATGAGCCGCGGAACTTTGCGCAAAAAATGCAACCAGTATTCGCTAGATAAGGTATAATCGCGAGCTTTCTGAACGATCTTTTTGGGGTTGCCTCATGAGCATAGCGATTAAAAACGCGCTGATCAGCGTATCTGACAAAACTGACATCATTCCTTTCGCTCAATTTCTATCCGAGCATGGTGTTCATCTCATTTCAACAGGCGGGACTTTTAAGCTCCTCAAAGAAAATGATATCGAGGTTACTGAGATCAGCCAATACACTGGTTTTCCTGAAATCATGGATGGCCGAGTTAAGACGCTACACCCTAAAGTTCACGGGGGCATTTTAGGTCGCTTAGGTCAAGATGAAGCGGTGATGCAAGCGCATGATATTCCTAAAATTGATCTTGTGGTTGTTAACCTTTATCCCTTTGCCAATACCATTGCCAAACCCGATGTCACGTTTGATGAAGCTATTGAGAACATTGATATTGGCGGTCCAACCATGGTGCGAGCAACGGCAAAAAATCATGCCTTTACGACCATTTGTACCTCACCCAGCGACTACCCAACTTTAATGGATGAGATGCGTTCAAGTCACGGCAAAGTATCCACAGAAACGCGTTTTGAACTTGCCGTAAAAGCCTTTAAACACACCGCTGAATACGATGGTTTAATCGCCCGTTATTTAGATACTCAGCTTAATAAAACAGAAGAGTCAAGCTTTCCGATTGAACTTAACTTAAGCTTTACGCAAAAAGAAATCCTTCGATATGGTGAAAACAGCCATCAACGCGCAGCGTTTTATACGGAGCAAGGCAGCCTAGTGCCTAGCATTTCAACCGCTGTTCAGCATCAAGGCAAAGCCTTATCGTATAATAATATTGCTGACACGGATGCCGCGCTTGAGTGCGTAAAACAGTTTACTTTGCCAGCCTGCGTCATCGTAAAGCATGCCAACCCTTGTGGCGTTGCCGTTGCAGATAATTTGCTTGAGGCCTATGAAAAAGCCTTTGCAACAGACCCTGAGTCATCCTTTGGTGGCATTATCGCTTTCAACCAAAGATTGGATGCTAAAACTGCGCAAACCATCATTGATAAGCAGTTTGTTGAGGTCATTATCGCGCCAGCACTTGAAGACGGCGTTTCGGACATTGTCGCGAGCAAGAAAAATGTTCGTCTACTCACCACAGGTGCATTTGAGCAAGAGCCAAGCGCATGGGACTATAAACGCGTCAATGGCGGCGTTTTAATGCAAGATCGCGATGATAAAGTGATCACCGCTGAGGATCTAACCGTCGTATCAGCGCGTAAACCAAGCCCTGCGGAAATTGCTGATTTATTATTTGCATGGAAAGTGGCTAAATTTGTGAAATCAAACGCGATTGTTTACGCAAAAGACAGCCGTACTGTTGGCGTCGGCGCAGGCCAGATGAGCCGTGTTAACTCTGCACGTATTGCAGAGATTAAAGCAGAGCACGCAGGCTTAACCGTTCCGGGCAGTGTCATGGCAAGTGACGCTTTCTTCCCTTTCCGCGATGGCATTGATAATGCGGCACAGGCAGGTATTCGCGCCGTTATCCAGCCGGGTGGATCCATTCGCGATGAAGAAGTGATTGCCGCTGCAAACGAAGCCGATATGGCCATGGTATTTACGGGCGTCCGTCATTTCAGACACTAAGCCCAACGCTTAAAAACCGATTACAGGAGAAACTCGATGGAGCTTCAAGCAGCATTAGCTGAAATGACCAAGGATCAAGAGTTAATTGATCTTTTATCAGCCATAACCGACTCATGCAAAACCATTTCAGCCTTAGTAAAAATTGGCCCGATGGCGGATATCTACGGCTCAGCCGATGCTGAGAACGTGCAAGGCGAAACACAAAAGAAACTGGATATTATTGCTAACGACATTTTAAAAGATGATCTAAAGGCATTAAAGACCGTCAAAGCGTTGGCCTCTGAAGAAGAAGACACCGTCGTGAGCTGTGATCAGCAAGGGCGATTCTTAGTGGCCTTTGATCCGCTGGACGGCTCTTCAAATATTGATATTAATAGCTTGGTTGGAACTATTTTCTCTGTTCAGACCACGGTCACGGATGATGACACTGAAGACTTCCTTCAGCCTGGTCACCAGCAAGTGGCTGCCGGCTACGTACTTTATGGTCCTGCCGTAGTGCTTTGCTTGACGGTAGGTCAGGGTACGCAGATGTATCTACTTGAGCCCGATTCACAAACCTTCCAAAAGTTTGAAAATGATATTCGTATCCCAAAAGATACAAAAGAGTTCGCGATTAATATGTCGAACCAACGTCACTGGGATGAGCGTATGCAGGCTTATATTAACGATTTACTTTCGGGCGAAACGGGCCCGCGCGCCAAAAACTTCAATATGCGCTGGGTAGCTGCTATGGTGGCAGATGTTCATCGCATTTTATGTCGTGGCGGCGTATTCCTTTATCCTTGGGATAAGCGTGACCCAGATAAGCCAGGCAAACTGCGTTTGCTTTACGAAGCCAATCCTATTGGCTTATTAGTGGAGCAAGCAGGCGGAACGATTGTCACCGACAGCGGCGAGCCGATTCTTGCTATTACGCCTGAAAAGCTTCATCAGCGAGTGCCTGTAGTATTAGGCTCAAGCAATGAAGTTGATGCGTTCAACCAATATTTTGCTTAAATCAGTACGCCTAGCCTAACGTATCATGAAGCGTTTTTTTGAGTCGCAGGAACTACAGCCTTATTTAACATCAGGTGAGTCCTGCGAGCTCAGTGCGCGTAATTTCCACTATTTAAAGCATGTACTGCGCTTGCAAGTGGGCGACTTGATTGCCCTGTTTGATGGCTCAGGCCTAGATTTTGTCGCACGACTTACCGACATACGCAAACAATCTATCCAAGTTGACCTAGAAAAAGCCATCCCATCACCGGCTAAAGAGTCGCCCCTTGAAACACATTTGGGCATTGTCATCTCCAAAGGTGATCGTTTTGATTATGCGCTACAAAAGGCAACCGAGCTGGGTGTGCACCGTATCACGCCACTGA
>JBPEWS010000026.1:0-4373 GCA_052032465.1 Pseudomonadales bacterium | reverse complement strand
TCTGTATTATTGCCTTTTTATTCATCATTATCCGACTTTACTTAGAACAAACTGGGCTGTTTGACGTGAATATCAATGCCGAATTCCTCGGTGGAGAAGTTTGGGTTAATTCTCATCTTTATGGCGCCCTATCAGGCGTTATTGTTGGCGGGTTATCCCTGCTCCTTGGCAGCTCAACTGACGATTACTAATCATGAATATTTTGGTGACCTTTATCCCGGCCTCTCACAAAGAGGCCGTTAAATCCGCTCTCTTTGCCGCTGGAGCTGGACAATTTGAGCAATACACTCATTGCGCTTACGAACAGCTTGGCACGGGGCAATTCCGTCCTACCCAGTCTGCCACTCCTTTTATTGGTGAAAAAGGCCAAGACGAGCATGTAGAGGAGTATCGCGTCGAATTTTTCTGTGAAGAAGATGCCGTTCCAGATGTCGTTGAGGCGCTTTTAAAAACTCACCCCTATGAACAGCCTGCTTTTTACGTCATTGAGCCGATACACTGCTAGCTGAGCATAAACTATAGCCATCAGCTAGTTTCGCCGCTGCCTTCAAAGTCACCGCCTTCGAAAAAGTCCAAAGCCTCTGCGATCGTGAAAAAAGAGCCCACAATCAAGCAAGGCGTTGGCTTGATCGGCTGACTCAACTGGTGTTCTATGGCTTGTTTTACCGTATCGAATTGCTCGATCTGTGCTTGAGGATCAATGCTAAGAACCTGCTCTTTCAGCACGTCGACTCCAGCATTACGCGCCGTATCCAGATTAACTACACTCCAATGCTCAATCATTGGTTTAAGCTGTTTCAGCACGCCCAAAGTATCCTTATCTTTAAGCATGCCAATAATCACCGAGTAACGTTTGCCCTGATCAAGACGCATGATAAACGCCTCAACCGCCTGCGGATTATGACCCACATCAAGGAGAAAAGAATGTGATCCGTGTTTGACAGCTTGAGCGCGGCCTTTTAGCCCAAGCGATCCCAAAACTTCTCGTATGACTTCCACTTGCCAGTCAGAGCGCCACTGATAAAGCGCTTGAATCGCAACGGCGGCATTTGACGGAACGAAAAATGGCGGCAAAGAGAGCTCAATATTTTGCTGTTGATTGGCAAAATTAAATGTATGCCCAGTGCCAGAAAGGTGAAGGTGACGGTGAAGACGAAAGTCACGATCAATCACTTGCAGATGCTTGGTTAGTGTTTGAGCGTGCTTGAGCACCGATTGCGGACAATCCTTGGCGCCAATAATCAAAGGCTTATCGCAGCGCGCAATGCCTACTTTTTCAAAGCCTATGGCTTCTCGCGTTTCACCAAGAAAATCTTGGTGATCTAAACCGATGCTGGTGACAATGGCTACATCAGGATCAATAATATTCACGGCGTCTAATCGACCACCCAAGCCCACTTCTAAAACCCAAAGGTCTAACTCTTGAGCTTCAAACAACAAAAAAGCGGCTAGCGTTGTGAATTCGAAAAACGTTAATGGTATTTCTTGTCGAGCATTATTAATGCGCTCAAACGCCTCAATCCACTGCTGCTCTGTTTGCTCTTGATTATTGATCAATGCACGTTCAGTGAAGCGCAAAAAATGAGGGGAGCAATACAAGCCAACGCGCAGTCCATGCGCTTGCGCGATCTGGGAAACAGCGTGAGCTGTAGAGCCTTTTCCGTTAGTGCCCGCGATGGTTATCACGGTGGCGTTCGGCTTAATTGATAGGCGCTGAGCAACTTGATTGAGTCGCTCCAAACCCAGCTCAATTTCACTCGAATGAAATTGCTGAATAGTATCTAGCCACGTTGCGAATTCGGGCGAGCCCATTACTTCAGGTGATCCGCCAAAACGCCCAGCATCGTGCTGATTTCCTCGCGCATGTCTTCTCGTGAAACAATGCGGTCAATCATGCCATGCTCAAGTAAAAACTCGCTGGTTTGGAATCCTTCAGGCAGGGTCTGTCGAACCGTTTGCTCAATAACGCGAGGACCGGCAAAGCCGATCATGGCACCCGGCTCAGCTAGGTTGATATCACCCAGCATCGCCAGGCTGGCTGTAACACCACCATAAGTAGGGTTTGTCATCACTGACACATAAGGCACACCGGATTGCTTCATTTTTTCAAGCACGGCACTGGTTTTTGCCATTTGCATCAGAGAAAACAAAGCTTCTTGCATTCTAGCACCACCGGAGGCGCTAAAACAGATCAGTGGCTTTTTCTCTGCTAAGGCTTTTTCTGCGGCTGCAGTAAACTTGCTGCCTACAACAGAGGCCATCGAGCCACCCATAAACTCAAATACAAACGCAACGCAAACGACGGATTGACCCTCAAGCTTACCTTCGAAGCTGAGTAAGGCTTCTTTCTCACCGGCTTGTTTCTCAGCAGCGGTGAGTCGATCTTTATAACGCTTACTGTCCTTGAATTTCAACGCATCCTGAGATGCCATTTCTTCAAAAATTTCTGTCGCGCTACCCTGATCCAAAAAAGCCAAAACCCGTTCACGGGCGCCAATTGGCAAATGGTGATTACATTTGTAGCAGACTTCTAAATGCTTATTTAACTCTGGCTTATATAGCACAGCCTCACATTTAGGGCATTTTTCCCAGACACCTTCGGGTATATTAGACTTTGGCTCTTTATCACTGCCAAATGACGGGATAATACGGCTCCACCAGTTATCACTCATATGGCTTCAACTCCAGCAACCAAATCTTCTGTTAGTCCACCAACTGCAGTTGACCACTGACCACTTTCTGCTTGGCTCAAGGCTTTAATATAAGCACTACCAACGATTACACCGTCTGCATGCTGGCCAATGGCTTTAGCGCTGGCTCCATCTGAAATACCAAAACCGACGCAAATTGGTGTTTTGATAAAGGCTTTTAAGTGATCAACATGCTGCTTAACGTCTTGCGCATCTAATGCGGCCGAGCCTGTCACGCCCTTAAGCGAAACATAATAAACATAACCTGTTCCTTTTTTCGCCACCTCTTGAATTCGCGAGTCTGAGCTTGTCGGCGCCAGCAAATAAATACTATGGATACCTTCGGCCTCAAGATAAGGCTGGAAGATTTGCGAGTCTTCAGGTGGTAAATCAACGGCCAAGATACCATCAATACCTACTTGCGCCGCTGCCTGAGCGAAACGCTCATAACCATAGGCTTCAAATGGATTCAAATAGCCCATTAATACGACGGGTGTTTTCTGATCTGTTTCACGAAAGCGCTGTACCATCTCAAGTACGTGCTGCAAGGTCATACCCTGCTCAAGTGAGACTTCGCAAGCTTTTTGAATCACAGGGCCATCCGCCATTGGGTCGGAAAATGGCACGCCCAATTCGATGATATGTGCGCCAGCGGCAACCATCGCATGCATAACATCAACCGTTGCTGCTTGCTCAGGAAAGCCCGCCGTCACGTAAGGGATAACCGCTTTTTTACCCTGTTCAGCAAGGGTTGAAAAGCACTGATCAATACGGTTCATAGCAAATCTCCTACATCGATACCGTCAAGTTTTGCCACCGTTAAAATATCTTTATCGCCACGGCCAGAAATATTGATAACAATTCGCTCATCTTCTGCCATTTGTGTTGCCAGTTTTTTTGCATAGGCAAGCGCATGGCTGGTTTCTAGAGCTGGCATAATACCTTCAACGCAAGTCACCTCACGAAAAGCATCCAGCGCCTCTTCATCTGTGACCGCATCATAGGTCACTCTGTGCTCATCTTTTAACCAAGCGTGCTCAGGTCCAACGCCTGGGTAATCCAAGCCTGCAGAGACAGAGTGCGTACCCTGAATTTGGCCATCTTCGGTTTGCATTAAATAGGTACGATTACCGTGTAAAACACCTGGCGTACCCACTGAAAGCGGCGCCGCATGTCGGCCTGTGGCTACGCCATCTCCGCCTGCTTCAACGCCATAAATCTTAACGCTCTCATCATCCAAAAACTCATGGAACAAACCAATAGCATTTGAGCCGCCACCCACACAGGCAACCAAGGCATCAGGCAGACCGCCAAAAATTTCTTGGCATTGAGCCTTCGTCTCTTGGCCTATGATCGATTGAAAATCGCGCACCATCATCGGATAAGGGTGCGGTCCTGCGACCGTGCCAATGATATAAAACGTATCATCAACATTGGTTACCCAATCACGCAGCGCTTCATTCATCGCATCTTTTAGTGTTTTTGAACCAGACTCTACCGGTACAACTTCAGCACCCAATAATTTCATACGATAAACATTCAGCGCTTGGCGCTTAACATCTTCAGCACCCATATAAACCACACATTTCAAACCAAAGCGTGCGCAAACCGTCGCGGTTGCCACGCCATGCTGGCCAGCACCTGTTTCTGCGATTACACGAGGCTTACCCATCGCCTTAGCCA
>JBPEWS010000259.1:0-3455 GCA_052032465.1 Pseudomonadales bacterium | reverse complement strand
CCGGGCTTTGGTTTTGGCAAAACCTTAACGCAAAATTATCAATTACTGGCGCATCTGGATCGTTTTCATGCGCGTGGTTTGCCGCTGCTTGTTGGTATGTCGCGTAAATCGATGATTGGCCAATTGGTTGACCAGCCTGTTGATCGGCGCTTGGCAGGCAGTTTGGCGTTGGCGACACTGGCAATAACTCAGGGCGCAAAAATATTAAGAGTGCATGACGTGTTTGAGACAAAGCAGGCAGCACAAGTCACACAGTTTTACCTCGAACAGGGGCAGATATGAGTTTGTATTTCGGCACCGACGGTGTGCGTAATTTTGTTGGCGACCAAGGTTTGACGCCAGAGTTTGCATTAAAGCTCGGTTGGGCTGCGGGCAAGGCCTTCTCGGAGCAAGGCAAAAATGTCGTTTTAATTGGTAAAGACACACGTATTTCAGGGTATATGCTTGAATCGGCTATGGAAGCTGGGCTTGCAGCTGCGGGTATGGAAGTGCGCTTATTAGGGCCAATTCCAACACCAGGTATTGCTTATCTTACGCGCACATTTCATGCGGCGGCAGGTGTGGTGATCAGCGCCTCTCACAACCCATATTATGACAATGGCATTAAATTCTTCTCAGATGAAGGGATGAAGCTTAATGATGAGTTTCAATCCAGCATTGAGCGATATATCGATGAGCCCATGAGTTTGGTGGCTTCTGAAAAGATTGGCCGCGTAAAACGCCTTGAAGGTGGGCGTGATCGCTATGTTGAATTCTGTAAGGCCTCTATTCCTTGGCAGTTTGATTTAAAAGGCATGAAGATCGTTGTCGATACTGCCAATGGCGCCTGTTACAACACCTCGCCACTGGTATTTGAAGAATTAGCCGCTGACGTTATTCGTATTGGTAATACACCCAACGGTTATAACATCAATGAGCAGTGCGGCTCGACCTACCCTGATGAATTGCAGCGTGCTGTCAAAGCGCATCAGGCGGATATAGGCATCGCGCTAGATGGTGATGGCGATCGTGTGATCATGATCGACGAAAAAGGCGAAATCATCGACGGTGATGAGATGCTGTGCATTATTGCCAAAGACCGCATGGACACCAACCAGCATGCTTCCGGAGTCGCTGGTACATTGATGACCAACTTAGGCGCTGAACAGGCGCTTAAGGCTATGGGGTATCAGTTTGTACGCACCAATGTAGGTGATCGCTACGTTATGGAAGCCTTGCTTGAAAACGATTGGCACCTCGGTGGCGAAGGTTCAGGACATATTGTCTGTTTAGATAAAACCACCACGGGTGACGGCACAATTGCAGCCTTGCAAGTGCTAGCGGCTATGCGCAGACAAGGCAAAACGCTCCACGAATTAAAGCAAGTAATGACTAAAATCCCTCAGGTATTGATTAACGTTCCGATCAAAGCGCGTATTCAGCCAGAGCAAAAAGCAGATATCCAAGCGCTTAGTGAAGCAGCCTCAGAAAAGCTAGGTGACGATGGCCGCATGCTCATTCGGCCATCGGGAACAGAGCCTGTAATTCGGGTAATGGTTGAGCACCGAAGTGCCAAGCAAGCGCAGCAAGAAGCCCAAGGCATGGCGGATCAAATCGCCGAGCGCTATTCGTCATAACCGCGGCAGCTAAAAAGCTTGAGGCCATACCCCCAATACGCTAAACTGTCGCGTCTTAACGGTGACGTAGGATACTAAGTAATGCGCAAAATGTGGGTGGGCGGCAACTGGAAAATGCACGGTAGCTTAGCGCAAAACCCCGTATTACTGGCGGAAATGCAAGTGCCAAACGAGATAGACTGTGCGATTTTTCCAGCACAAATGCATCTCGTTTCATGTCAAGAAGCAGCGCATGAGCGCATCGAAATTGGCGCACAAATGATTTCCACCGAAGAGCAGGGCGCATTCACAGGGCAAATTAGTGCAGCGATGGTCAAAGAAGCGGGTCTAACGCTTTGCATGATCGGACACTCAGAAAGCCGAGAGCTTTTAGGGGATACGGACCAACGCGTTGCAACAAAAATAAAACTCGCCTTGGAGACAACACTATTGCCAGTGATCTGCATTGGAGAACAGCTCGACGCAAGAGAAAGCGGCCAAACAGAAGCCGTGCTTGCTGAACAAATCGACGCTTTTTTGCCTTTGTTAGATGAGCAAAGTGACATTATTATCGCCTACGAACCTGTTTGGGCAATTGGTACAGGCAAAGCCGCTACACCAGAAATGGCGCAGCAAACACATGCCTTTATCCGAGCAAAGCTTGCCGAATGCAGTGAAGCTTTTGCTCAAAAAACCCGTATTGTTTATGGCGGCAGTGTAAAGCCAGACAATGCAGCTGAGATATTCAGCATGAAAGATATTGACGGTGCCCTAGTTGGTGGTGCTTCGCTAGACAGCGCAAGTTTCAACGCCATCTTAGAGCACGCAGCAACGACTAACTGAGAACAAGATGAACATTTTATCAATATTACTTATGATCAGCGTTGTCATCGCCGTGGTGATGGTGGTTGTGATTTTAGTACAACAAGGAAAAGGTGCAGACGCTGGCTTTAATATGGGCGGCGGTGGCTCTGGCAGCCTTTTTGGTAGCGCAGGCTCTGGCAGCTTTTTTACTCGTGTTACTTGGTGGTTAGCCGCCGCTTTTTTCCTGGTGATGCTGGTATATACCTACCTTGCAAACAATAATTACGGCGACGGCAGCAATAATGATCTGCTAGTCCCGCAGGCCGAAACAATTGATGAGCTTCCTCAAGAAGCGCAGTCGTCGGATGTCCCAAGCTTCGAGTTTGAAGGCCTAGACACAGAAGCTGATCTGCCAGCAGATAACAGCTCGGATCTTCCAGACTAGATCCAAACAACCAAAAACGCAGTCGTGGTGGAATTGGTAGACACGCTATCTTGAGGGGGTAGTGAGCAACGCTCGTGAGGGTTCAAGTCCCTCCGACTGCACCAATAATACGAACATTTAGGTTCGTGAAAGTACAGGAAGCCCTTTTAAACCCAGTGTTTGAGGGCTTTTTTTGTGCGTAATCGTCCGATAAAGTTCATTTACATCAGCTTAAAAACGGGGTAAAAAAGGGGGTAACGGAGTTTTTTTCAAAAGGAGTTACCCCCTGTGAAGCTTAATGTCAGTAAAATCAATGCTTCCAAGCCAAAGGAAAGGCCATATAAAGTGTCAGATGGTGGCGGTTTGTTTTTGGTTGTTAGTCCAACTGGAAGCAAGAGTTGGCGATTAAAATATAAGTTTGCCGATAAAGAGAAAACATTGTCCATCGGCTTATATCCTATTGTTTCGTTGGCAGATGCAAGGAAAGCACGGTTAGAAGCAAAGACATTGCTTTCTCAAGGAGTAGACCCAAGTCAGAAGAAAAAAGAGGAAAAGCAGAAGCAGATTATTACAGCTAATCAGTTAAATACGTTTAGAGCACTGGCGATTAAATGGCATAACACTAAAAAAAG
>JBPEWS010000258.1:0-2554 GCA_052032465.1 Pseudomonadales bacterium | reverse complement strand
TGAAAATCGAGCAAGATGGCATTGAAGCGTGGTTTGAGCTTGAACCAGCGTCTTTATTGGGTGATGAGGCTGATCAATATATGAAGGTCACAGATACGCTGGATGTTTGGTTTGATTCAGGCGTGACGCATTACTCTGTGCTTAAACAGCGCGAGTATTTGGGCTGGCCTGCGGATTTGTATTTAGAAGGCTCGGATCAGCATCGTGGTTGGTTCCAGTCTTCGTTGAAAACAGCCGTGGCGATTGACGGTAAAGCGCCTTATAAGCAGGTCTTAACACACGGCTTTACGGTAGATGCCGATGGGCGAAAAATGTCGAAGTCGCTGGGTAATGTGGTTTCTCCTCAAGAAATCTGCAATCAATATGGCGCTGATATTTTGCGTTTGTGGGTTGCTTCAACGGATTATCGCGGCGAAATAACGGTTTCTGATGAAATCGTGAAGCGTATTGCTGATTCTTATCGTCGTATTCGAAATACGGCACGCTTTTTATTAGCCAATTTGGCGGGTTTTGAGCCTTCTCAAGCTGTCCAGTTTGACGATATGCTCGCATTGGATCAGTGGGCAGTGGCAAGAGCAGCCGATGTTCAGGCTAGTATCACTGAGGCATTTGAGCAATACCAGTTCCATTCCATTTACCAGACAATCCATAATTTCTGCTCTGTGGATTTGGGTGGCTTCTATTTGGATATCATTAAAGACCGTCAGTACACATTGAAGACGGACTCTTTGGCTCGTCGCTCGGCTCAAACGGCCTTGTATCATATTATTCAGGCATTGGTACGCTGGTTGGCACCGATTTGCTCATTTACCGCGCAGGAAATTTGGGAGGCTATCCCCGAGGCGCAAGCGACAGAGGGTGAGTGGGTGTTTACTCAAACATGGTATGCCTTGCCAGAGGGACAACCGCGCTTAAATGATGCGTTTTGGGCTCAGGTTCAAGCCGTTAAAGCGCAGGTTAATCGTCTACTTGAGCAAGCGCGTAAGGACAAAGTCATTGGCGCAAGTTTGGCTGCTGAGGTGGTCTTATATTGTCAGCCAGAGTTGAAAGCGGCTTTACAGCAATTGGGTGATGAATTGCGCTTTGTCACGATTACCTCAACAGCAACGTTGGCTGATTGGGATGAAACCCTAGGCGTGGCAACTGAGTTGCCAGAACTACGTGTGGCTGTGACGGCTAGTGACGCTGAGAAATGTGAGCGTTGTTGGCATTATCGCGATGACGTGGGTTCGCATGCACAGCACCCAAGCCTGTGTGGTCGCTGTATTGAAAACATCGAAGGCGAGGGTGAAACTCGCCAGTTCGCTTAATACGAGTTGGATGATGAAAAACTTCACGTTAGGGCTTCGCGGGAGAAACCTTTTCTGGCTTTTGATCAGTGCAGTAATTATTGTTCTGGATCAATGGAGCAAGCTGGCGGTAGCGGATCAATTCGTGCTGTATGAGTCACGCCCCGTTACGGACTTTTTCAACTTGGTTTTGGTTCATAATCACGGCGCAGCGTTTAGCTTTTTGGCGGATGCTGGTGGCTGGCAGCGAATTTTCTTTTCTGCTGTGGCGATCATCGTATCGATGGTTTTGGTGGTGTGGTTATGCCGTTTATCTGAAAAAGAGCGAGTCTTGGCGATTGCTCTGCCATTAGTTATCGGTGGAGCCATTGGCAATTTGATTGACCGCTTGGCTTATGGCTATGTCATTGATTTTCTTGATTTTTATGTAGGAAGTTATCATTGGCCTGCATTTAATGTGGCGGATATTGCCGTGTCGACGGGCGCGTTTTTGTTATTTGTCGATGCGCTCTTTCTTCAACAATCGGAGCAAAAATGACAGCGATTCAATCTGGAAGCCGTGTCACTTTAACGTTTGCGCTGCATCTAGAGAGCGGCGAATTGGTCGATGAAACAGCGCAGCCTGCCAGCTTTGAAGTGGGTGATGGCAAGCTATTGCCGCATTTCGAGCAGCTATTAGAAGGCTTGGAAGCGGGTGCAAAGCGCTCTTTTGTTATTGAAGAAGCCTTTGGCGTGCATAACCCTAAAAACCTTCAGTTCTTCAGCTTGAGCAGCTTTGAGGAGGCTCCAGAGCCCGGCTTGGTGATGAACTTTTCTAGCCCCAGCGGTGACTTGCCCGGTGTGATCAAAAGTGTTACTAATGAGCACGTTGAGGTGGATTTTAACCACCCCCTGGCAGGAAAAACGATATTATTTTCTGTAGAGATTTTAGACGTCGATAATTCGAGGCAGACAAGCAATGGCATCAACATCCGAAACGAAATTTAAGATCAATCTAGCCAATCCTCGAGGGTTTTGCGCTGGAGTTGACCGTGCAATCGCCATTGTGAACAAGGCGCTTGATGTCTTTGGTTCTCCAATTTATGTGCGCCATGAGGTGGTGCATAACCGTTTTGTTGTTGACCAGTTAAAAGATCGAGGCGCGGTTTTCGTTGAGGAGCTAGATGAAGTACCCGACGACAATATTGTGATTTTCAGTGCCCACGGTGTGTCTAAAGCCGTTGAAGATGCCGCTAATGCCCGTAATTTACAAGTCTTCGATGCGA
>JBPEWS010000257.1:0-2534 GCA_052032465.1 Pseudomonadales bacterium | reverse complement strand
AATGGCGTCATCAAAATTGTTCAAAATGCCCTAGCAAAACAACAAGCTGTGCCTATGGGTAGCAGCCGTGATGGACAAGAGCTGATCACCAAAGTGATTCCTATCGAAAACACACCCGCCGTTGAGCTTGTCTCTGTGCTTCGCCCGATGGTTCCTAGCTATGGACACCTTGCGGCAGCAAACTCGGCAAATGCTCTGATTGTTATCGATCATGCGCAAAATATCCGCGTTCTGGAGCGCATCATTGCGGCGCTAGATCAAAAGAAAAGCAAAAGCATGGATTCTGTCACCCTATCAAATGCTTGGTCAGGTGACGTGATTGCCCAGATTGAAAAAGTCATTCCCGTGCTATTTGATGCGGGCAAAGACAAAGGCGAGAGCATGGTCAATGTAGTCGCCGATGAGCGTACGAACCGAATTTTCATTCTCGGTGAAAGCCGCGCCCGTGAACAGATTAAGCAATTTATTGCAGATCTAGATGTCCCTGGCGAGCAGTCTCGCGGCGCTGAGGTCATTCGACTTAATTATAGCAAGGCCGAGGATGTTGCCGACCTGCTAAAGCGCACGATGGATAGCGCCAGCGGTGGCAAAGACGATAAAGAGAAGCCCAAAACCACCGACCTGAGCATTCAAGCCGATGAATCGACCAATTCCTTGGTGATCCGCGCTGACAGCCGAGACATGAACGAGATCAAATCAATTATTAAGCAGCTGGATCAGCGCAAGGCACAGATCTTGATCGAGGCGGCCATTTTAGAAGTCAATGCCAACGATGCCAAAGCCTTGGGCGTACAATGGTTTGCTGGCGACCCAGAAAAAGGCGGCGCTGCTACTAATTTTGATAATGTTGGTAATTCAGTCAATAGCGTTTTGACCGCCGTGACCACTGGTGTTGGCACGTTATCCAACGGAATTACGCTGATTGGCGGCATCACGGATAGCAACGGTGATGTTCAAATTGCAGGCCTAGTTCAGGCACTCTCTTCGGTGGCCAAAACGAATATCCTCTCTACCCCGCGTTTAATGACCCTAGACAACGAGGAGGCTTCTATTATTGTCGGCTCCAGTGTCCCGTTTATTTCGCAAACACAAGCAAGCACCAGTAATAACACAAACCCTTTCGTTTCGGTGGAGCGCGAAGACGTGGGCGTGACGTTAAAGGTGCTACCTAGCATTACAGAGGAAAACACTGTTCGCCTTGAGGTCACTCAGGAAGCCAACCAGATTGACCAGCAAACCACTGCGCAAACCGTGGATGTCGTGACGACTAAGCGTGAGATCGATACCACGATTCTGGTAGACAATGGCCAAACCGTGATGCTTGGCGGATTGATCAAAGACCAAAGCGTTGAATCTGTGAGTAAGGTGCCTTTGCTTGGAGACATTCCTGTGCTCGGCGCATTATTCCGCTCTAAAAATACCTCGCGTGAAAAAGCCAACTTGCTGGTCTTCATCAAGCCGACCATTATCCGCACTGGCGGTGCAGCGGCGGCTTTAGCTCGAGAGCAGTATGCTTTATTGCGCGATATTCAACTCGTGATTGACGAGCGCGGTGACGTCTCAAAGATTGTCCGTGGCACCCTGCCTGAAAACGTTGGCGATATTTATCAAGGTTTAGCGACCGAGCCTGAGCTTCCATAAATGGCCAAGGCCAAAACGCTTTACGTTTGCACGGAGTGCGGCGAGGATTTCACCAAGTGGCTGGGGCAGTGTAGCAATTGCGGCCAGTGGAATACGCTGCAAGAGTTTAAACCTCATGCGGGCAGCAAAGCCCGCAGCAGTAAGGCCAGCAGCGCCTCAAGAAGCTCTAGCAGCTATGCAGGAGCCGCCAGCAGTGTCAAAAAAATCAAGGATATCGACCTTGCCGAGCAGCCAAGAATCTCATCAGGCTTTAGTGAATTTGATCGCGTATTAGGTGGCGGTATTGTCTCTGGCAGTGTGGTGCTTTTGGGCGGCCACCCGGGCGCCGGCAAAAGTACGATATTATTACAGGTCATGAATCACCTTGCGCAAACACAGGAGTGCTTGTATGTCACCGGCGAAGAGTCGCCCCAACAAGTAGCCGCTCGGGCGCATCGTCTTGGCGAGGTATCTGATCAGCTAAGCCTACTTGCTGAAACGGATATCGAACTCATTCTTCATGAAGCACAAAAGCTAAAACCCAAAGTCTTGGTGATCGACTCTATCCAAGTGATGCAACTCACTGAACTCAGTTCAGCGCCGGGCACGGTCACCCAGGTGCGCGAGGCAGCCGCTGCGCTTACCCGCTTTGCCAAACAAACGGGTACGGCGGTGTTTATCGTTGGTCACGTAACCAAAGAAGGCCAGCTAGCCGGACCCAAGGTGCTGGAGCATATTATTGACTGCTCTGTGTTGATGGAAGGCGACAGTTCAAGCCGCTACCGCACCATGCGCGCCAATAAAAACCGTTTTGGTGCGGTCAATGAGCTGGGCATTTTCGCGATGGATCAAGGTGGCCTTAAACAAGTCAAAAACCCTTCAGCGATCTTCTTAACACGCAGCGAACCGGCCCC
>JBPEWS010000256.1:0-5741 GCA_052032465.1 Pseudomonadales bacterium | reverse complement strand
GGGCTTAAGTGGTAAAGTGATTCGCGATCACGCGCAACAGGTAATAACACCGTTGAGCAAGGCCTTAAAAGGCGATATTCCTATTATCGCTGTTGGAGGCATTAGCTGCGCTGAAGATCTGACCTTGCTTCGTGAACAAGCTGATCTAGTGCAGATCTATACCAGCTTTATCTATCAGGGCCCTAAATTGATTCAAGACCTTGCTAAGGCGTGGTAACTGCGGGCTGTGCGCTGATGCTTTGGTTGTCATTCACCCATTAAAACGGAGCGGATGAATAAAACTCGACATATTCCCCTGTTTTAGGGTGGTGAAAGCCAATCATTTTTGAGTGTAATAGTAAGCGCGGGCTTGCTGCGAGCGCTTGTTCATGGGCATACATGTCGCAGCCAATAATGGGGTGGCCTACTTCGGCGTTATGAATGCGCAATTGGTGAGTACGACCGGTATGCGGAATCAGGTGCAATCGAGTTTGATTCAGCTCAGGTTGTCGCTCTAAAACCACAAACTCGGTTTTTGAGGGCTTGCCCGTTTCATAACATATTTGTTGCTTTGGTCGATTTTCCCAGTCAACGGCAATGGGCAGCTCAATAAAACCTTGATTGGCCTCGACAATACCCCACACGATGGCTTCATAAGCCTTATTAACACGACGGTTTTGAAACTGTTTGGAGATTTCGCTAAGCACGAAGCGCTGTAGCGGATAAACCATAATTCCAGATGTGTCTAAATCTAGGCGATGAACCGCTTCAATCCCAGGAAACCGCGGTTTCAGGCGGGTAATGACACTGTCTTTGTTAACAGAATGCTTGCCAGGTACCGAAAGTAAAAACGCTGGCTTGTGGATGATTAAAAAATAATCGTCTTGATACAAAATATCGACAGGCTCTTCGCATTTCGGAACGATATGTCGAGGCTTGTCATCAATTGGGAACTTCGTCATCGTCTTTTTTATCGTGTCGCTATAACTACAGCTCGACATGGGCGAGGATGGCCTTCAACAGTGAGCTCAGGGTTATTCGGATCAAGAAAATCAGGTAAGGACTGCCACTGCATCCACGGTGTTGGTCGTTGTTCTTCTGTGCTGGTTACATTGATATCGACGGTGCGAACCTCTCTAAAACCCACTTTTTTGAGCATGCTTTCGAGCAGACGAGTGCTCGGCAAAAAATAGACATTATTCATTTGGGCATAGCGATCTTCAGGTAGCAGTAATTGCTGCTCGTCACCGTCAATAACCAGTGTTTCTAATACCAGCTCACCGCCGACTTTAAGCATCATTTTAAGCTGCTCAAGGTGCTCAATGGGGGATTTACGATGATATAGAACGCCCATTGAAAATACTGTATCAAAGCATTGCAGCTCGTTTGGCATTTGTTCTAAAGTCATGGGAAGCTGAAAAACAGGAGCCTCAGTGTGGTAGCGCTTAACGGCGTGGAACTGATGATAAAACAAAGGTGATGGGTCAATATTAATAACCAAGCGGGCACCAGCGCCATACATGCGCCAAGCATGATAGCCATTGCCTCCGCCTACATCTAAAACGCGTCGATTGTGTAAATCCGACAAATGCGGTAGCACGCGTTGCCATTTCCAGTCGGAATGCCATTCAGTATCAACAGTCACATCAAAAAATTGGAAAGGGCCCTTTCGCCAAGGGTGTAAGCCCATCAGCGTTTGCCTAAGTTGCTCGTTATCGAGGGTGGCGTCTTGACCACCTGTCGCTTTCACGGTGATATGATCAAGGCAAAGCAGCTCGCAGGCTTGTTCAGGCAAAGCGTTTAGCGCATTTTGCCAGCGCGGTAAATCACCATGAGGTTTGTCGATAAGACGAGTGCGTAGAATGTCTTCAAAATACGCTAAATGTTTTTTTAATGCTGTTTGGCTAAACGCCTTGCGTAGCTGCGCATGATCATAATGATCGCTGTAACTCACGCTTTAACTCCGATAAAGCCCATAAAACTGAATGCTTGGAACCACGTGTTAACGTGAGAAAAGCCGGCTTTTTCTAGACGAGCGCATTGCTGCTCTGGTGTGTCGGTTCGCAAAACATTCATGATGGCGGCACGTTTTTGCGCAATCTCTAACTCGTTGTATCCTTGAAGGCGTTTAAATTGCTCATGCCATTGGGTTTGCACCTTTTGTGTGCAGATGTCATCAAAGTGTACCTTGTCGCAGATGATTATCGCGCCATTATGGGTCATTTTGTCATAAATGCGCTGAATTAGAGCGTCTCGCTGATCTGGCTCAATAAACTGCAAGGTTAAGTTGAGAATAACCAAGGAGCAGGGCGCAAAATCAATCGCTAAAATATCGGCTTCGTGAGTAATAATCGGGATATTCAGTTGTTCGAATTGATCAAGACGGGCATTTAATTGCGTAATCATCGATGCACTATTATCAACAGCATGAATGGAAACATCCTTAACCGCTAAACGTTGAGACAATAGCACCGAGACAGCACCTAAGGAGCAGCCTAAATCATAGCAGGCGGTGTTCTCTTGTAGGTATTGACTGGACAAGCTGGTTAGCAGCTCAAGCATGGCGCCATAACCAGGGACTGAGCGCTGGATCATGTCAGGAAACACTTGCACAACCGCGTCATTAAAGCGGAATGGCTCAATCGCTTTGCTATTATTGAAGAGGGTGTCGCGCATAGTTTTTACATTTTGAGTACATCGGCTCGCTCATACTAATGATATGCTTCGCAGAAGTTAAGAACAACTTTCACCGCCCAGAGGAAATGTTGGCTCACTTTTTGCTAAACGCTTGTTTATTAACTCAACATTAGGAGATTTATCAATGAAAATGATCGTAGCAGTGATCAAACCCTTCAAACTCGATGACGTTCGTGAAGCCCTGTCTGATATTGGCATTCAAGGTATGACGTTGACTGAAGTTAAAGGTTTTGGTCGTCAAAAAGGACATACTGAACTTTACCGTGGTGCAGAATATCTTGTTGATTTCGTGCCTAAGGTTAAGCTTGAGCTTGCTGTAAACGACGATCAAGTAGATCAAGCAGTTGAGGCGATTTCTGCAGCAGCGAAAACAGGTAAAATTGGCGACGGCAAAATTTTTGTTACTAGCCTAGAAAACGTTATTCGTATCCGTACTGATGAAGCGGGTAGCGACGCGATCTAATTGAAAGCTCCGTTGTAAACGAAAAAAAGCCCTCATTTGAGGGCTTTTTTTTGCGCTTTTAAACCTAGTAGAGTCTAGGGCCTAGCGACTTCTTGAAGAAAAAAGGGAGCTGAGCGCAGAGACGCAACTGAATTTAGCGCGCTAGGCGAATGTTTTCACTTAAGTGATAAACCGCCATAGCATACCAGCGGCTATGGTTATAGCGGGTGATGGCGTAGAAGTTCTGAAAACCTAACCAGTATTCCTTGCCATAATCCCACTCAAGCATGACAGGCAGAACTTGCTCTGGTTCAAAGCCCTTAGGCTTGCAAGGATAGAGCGGGTCTAGATTTTGCTGATAGCATTGAATAGGTTTTAGTCCAGCTTCTCTTGTTTGTTGTAAAGTATATTTGGGCTTAAGGCCGTTATTGAGCATATCATCTTGCGAAAAATTCATTGCAACCGCTCGACTTGCCACGGGCTCGCCGGTTTTCCAGCCATGAGCTTTAAAGTAATTAGCAATGCTGCCAATCGCATCGACAGGGTTGAAAAGATCTTTTTTACCGTCGCCATTAAAGTCGATGGCGTAGTTTAAATAACTGCTCGGCATAAACTGGCCTAAGCCCATTGCGCCGGCATAGCTGCCTTTGGCTTCGCGTGGGTCAAAATGCCCTTGGTGGCTGAGCTGGATGAAGGTTTTTAGCTCTTTTGTGAAAAACTCTGAGCGTCGAGGATAATCAAAGGCCAGTGTTGCCAAGGCCTCAAGCACGGAGAAGCTACCCGTGATTCGCCCGTAACGTGTTTCAATGCCTAAAATACCTAGGATAATGCTTTGAGGCACACCAAACTGCGCTTCAGCTTTTCGCAGTGTGCTGCTGTATTCTTGCTGAAAGTCTACGGCCTGATGAACGAGTGCATCGCTTGAGAGAAAAATATCATGATAGTTTTGCCAAATATATCGCTCGGTTGATTTCTTCTTTTTCTTCTTCTTAGGGCCCATCAGCTCAATAACGCGCTCGTTTTTGCTCACCTGTTGCAACAAGCCCAATGTATAGCTGGTGTCAATATTGGCCTCTTTAGAAAGTTCTAAGGCAACTTGATAAGCGCTGGGATGGCGCGAATAGTCAGCATGACTAAAAAGTGGTGACAAGCTAAGCGTTAGTAGGGAGAGAACGGTGAGTATGCGTTTTTTCATTAAAATTTCCTGTGATGCGTCGCGACGCGCATTAATAATCCAAATCCGATAAACAATGAGACCACGGATGTTCCACCGTAGCTAATCAGAGGCAGTGGAACCCCGACAATAGGAAAAATACCAGAGACCATCGCGATATTCACTAAAATATAGGTGAAGAAAATCATCGTGATGGCGCTGCCCAATATTCGTAAGAAGGTGTTGGCTGCTCGAAAGCTGATCATCATACAGCGTATCAAAAGGCAGGTGTATAGCAGCAATAGCACAACCACGCCGATCAATCCAAACTCTTCTGCAATGACCGCAAAAATAAAGTCCGTATGAGCCTCAGGCAAAAAATCAAGCTTTGACTGTGTGCCTTCGAGCCAGCCTTTGCCATCAATACCACCGGATCCGATCGCGGTTTTAGACTGTAAAATATTCCATCCAGCGCCTAACTTGTCGCTTCCCGGGTTGATCAGGGTTAGAACGCGTTGCTGCTGATATTCCTTTAACACAAAAAAGAACATCCCAAAGGCAGCGGGGATCATCATTACTAAGGTCCCCATGATAATTCTCCAGCTCAAGCCCGCGAAAAACAAGCAATACAAACCCGACAACGAAATCATAATGGATGTGCCTAAATCAGGCTGCATCATGATCAGCAAGGTTGGAACGGCAATAATCACTAAGCTAAGGATCACGCTGTCCCATTTGGGAGGCAGTTCTCGGTAGGATAAAAAACCTGCGACCGCTATCGGTAGCGCGATTTTAGCAAGCTCTGAGGGTTGAAATTGGCCAAAGCCAGGAAGGGCAATCCAGCGTTGCGCCCCTTTGCTTTCTGTACCGATGATATAAACCAACATCAGCAACACTATACTTGCGATATAAACAATGGGAATTAAGGCAAGCCAGAGTTTGGGCGGTGTTTGGGCGACAGCAAACATCACGGCAAAACCGATACCAAAATGCAGCATTTGGCGCTCTACACGAGCAACGCTTAAATCGCTGGCACTGTATAAAATGAACAGAGAAGCACCAGCGATCAACATTAGCCAAAACAGCAGCCAAACATCAATATGTAGTCGCTCCCAAAGCGTGATTCGTTTGATCTTAATAACGCTTGCAGCTCGCATTACGACTCCTGCCTTTGTGCTTGAGTTGGCTTTTGGGCCTCGGGTGTCTTTTCTTGGCTGGCCAGGTAGGCTTCAATGACTTTTTTTGCCACAGGCCCTGCAGCACCTGAGCCACTTTCGCCGTTTTCGATAATGACAGAAACGGCAATTTTAGGTGCATCAAGCGGCGCAAAGGCGATAAACAATGCATGATCTTTATGACGCTCAGCAAGCTCGTCCTCGCTGTATTGCTCATCAGGTTGGGGCAGGCTCTTCACCTGCGCCGTACCTGATTTGCCTGCCATGCGAACGGTGGCATCACGTCTGAGCCCAC
>JBPEWS010000255.1:0-7886 GCA_052032465.1 Pseudomonadales bacterium | reverse complement strand
CCATGACGAAGCGCCGAGACTTTTTGAATTGCCATCTCTACAAAGGCATCGTAAACCGACTCCATCACATAGATTCGCTTTACGCCACCACAAGATTGTCCTGCGTTTTGGCAACCTGCCCATAATGCGCCATTGACTGCCTTTTCAATATCCGCATCATCGAGCACCACCATCGCATCATTACCGCCGAGCTCAAGGCTACAGGGAACAAGATACTCAGCACAGGCTTTCATCACGGCTTTACCGGCAGTAGTTGAGCCGGTAAAGAAGATCTTATTGACGCCATTGTCCAACATGCCCGAAACCACTTTCGATCCAGATCCTGTGACCAACGTAAACAAGCCTTTTGGCAATTGAGCCGCACTCAGAATACGCTCAATTAAAAGGCCGATCGTTGGAGTATCAGCCGCTACTTTAAGCACCACGGCATTACCTGCCATTAACGCCATAATAATTTCACCAAACGGAATCGACAGCGGGTAATTCCACGGACTAATAATCCCCACGACACCCACGGGCTCGTAAAAACGTCGGCTGACTTTGTTAGCAAAAACCAGATTGGATGGCAAAACCAACTCGGACTTCAACACTTTCGGTGCATTTTTGGTGTACCAATTGATGGACCCGATGCAAGGGATAACCTCAGTCACTAACGCATCAATTTTTAACTTGCCGTTATCATTGCTGATGCTTTGCGCAATCTCATCGGCATTATCACGGATATAATCCGCCATTTTACGAATATGCTGAGCACGCGCCTTGAAAGACAAATTTGACCACGCTTTTTGCACTTGACGAGCCTGATCAAAGATGCCCGGAAACTCATCCAACGGGGTGTTATCAACCACGCCATTGGGCTCAAGTGTTGCTGGATTAATACTGATTGTTTGCTCGTTCATGATCTTTCTCTTTCTTGACGTTAATTATTATTGTTCCGCTCTTATAAATGTTGGCTCATTTGGGCTTGAATGCGTTTGCGAGTAAGTATAACCCGCCCAGTCAAAAGCCTTAAGCGCCTCGACGCTCGTGATTTGCTCTTTAAGAATAAACGCTGCCATCGCACCCCGTGCTTTTTTAGCATAAAAACTGATGACTTTATACTGGCCATTTTTCTCATCCTTAAAAACGGGCGTAATCACTGAACCAGAAATTTTCTTCAACTTGGCCGCTTTTGAATACTCATTAGAGGCAAGATTAACCAATATCTCGCCATCTAACTGTGCATTTAGAGCTTCTAGCAAAGCATCACCCCAAAACTCATAAAGGTTTTTCCCCTTAGGGTTTTCCAGCTTGGTGCCCATCTCTAAGCGATAAGGCTGAATTAAATCCAGCGGCTTCAATAAGCCATATAGCCCTGACAAAATACGCAAATGCGACTGAGCATACTCAAGCTCTTTTGGTGTCAAGCTTTCTGCCTCCAGGCCATCATAGACGTCACCTTTAAAAGCAAATACACAAGGCTTTGCATTTTCAGCGGTAAAAGGCTGGCTCCATTCATCAAAGCGCACAGCGTTCAGGGCGGCAATCTTATCGCTCACCTTCATCAGCTGGGCAATATCCTGAGGCGAAAACTCATGCAAAACATCAATCAATTGCTGCGATTGATCAAGATACTCAGGTTGAGTAACGGGCTGAGTAAATCGCTCCACAGGAGCCGGCGTTTCAAAATCCAGCGTTTTAGACGGTGATAGGATAACCAACATAAGTTGTTACAAGTTTGTTGAAAAAATTCAAGTTTAGAAAAAAAAACGCTAAAGTGCGAATAAAGCAGTTAAAAAAACTCGAATGATTAAATTTGCATTACCGTTTGTTCTGATCGGCATTATTTTATTTATCCTTAAAAAAGCCGATAAATTATCCATCCTCAACTTGGCCGTCACCATCGCTGCAGGCCTTGTTTTAATATTAACCATCGTGCTTTATCCAACCCCCACGCGTGAAGACAACGATGTCAGCTCACTTCATTTATCACAGGTGGACATAACCGTAGATTCGGCCTCAGTGACTACGGCTCGGTTTATCGCCGACAACCAACATCCTGAGGGAGATATCGCCGCTCTAAACTTAATACTCGAGCACTCACACTGCGATGACAACGACGTATGCAGGGTCGTTGAAGAGCGTCAAACTGAGCTCACTGTTCATATCCCTGCGCAACAACAACGAACCGTTACTGCACGCTTTTATGCCTCAGAAAACGCATCAACTGACGATACCAAAGGGAACAAATACCAATTACGTGTCTCTAAAATACGATATTATTAATAATAACCACTCACAGCTTTGACTTTCCTATTGAAAAATAAGCAATTTTACTTGGCATGCGCTACACTTCTGGCCTGCTGAGATTGGATTTACGGCGAAAGGTTAACCTTATGCAATTTAAAACACTTACTCGATATCTTTGTTTAACAGCGGCACTGGTTCATGTCAGCGCCTGTGATGCTGGCGAAGCTCAAATGGTTTCTCTGCAAGACAAGACCGCTCAAAGCGAAGCGCAAAATCGTGCGCCAGAGCGTGATCAAATTATCGTTAGCCACCAAATCCAGCGCATTTTGGACCACCACTACCGCAGCCAAAAATTAAACGATCAACTGTCAGCAAAAATCCTCAGTGATTATCTTGAATACCTAGACCCCAACCATTCGATTTTTACTCAGACTGACCTCAGTGAATTCGCCCAGTATCAAGACAAGATTGATGATGCCCTACAAGATGGCAAGCTGGAAATTGGCTTCGTCGTTTATCAGCGTTATGAAAACCGTCTGCGCGAGGCGCTGAATTACAGCATCGAACTACTGAAGACGAAAGACAGTTTTGATTTTACCATCGATGAATCTCTAGTGATTGACCGTACAGAAATTGACCACCCTGCTGACGAAAATGCGCTTCGTGATTTATGGCGTAAAAAAACCAAAGACGAAATGATCAGCAATATGCTAGCGGATAAAACCGAAGAGAAAGCACGCGAATTGCTGATTAAACGCTACCAAAACCGCGTCAATATGCTCGACAAAATCAACAGCAATGACGTGTTTGAGATGTTTATCAACACCTATACCGGCACGCTTGACCCACATACCCGCTACTTCTCTCCTCATGAGTCAGAGAACTTCAACATCAACATGAGCCTGCAATTACAAGGTATTGGTGCGAGACTGTCCACCGAAGATGAATACACCAAAATCATCGAGCTAATTGCCGGCGGACCAGCTGAGAAATCAGGACTGCTCCATGCCTCAGACCGTATCATTGGTATTGCTCAAGGCGATGATGGCGAAATGGTTGATGTTGTAGGCTGGAGAATTGACGAAGTCGTTACCTTGATTCGTGGTGAAAAAGGCACCGTTGTTCGCCTTTTGATTATTCCACACAATGCTATTGATGACTCTGCGACCAAAGTCGTTCGACTCGTTCGTGACACGATTAAACTCGAAGACAGCGCCGCGAAAAAAAGCGTGATGGAACTACAGCAAGGCGATAAGACTCGACGTATTGGGGTTATCACTTTGCCAAGCTTTTACCATAGCTTTAACGGCCAATCGACTCGCAGCTCAAGTGACGATGTCGCCAAACTCATTCAAGAGCTTAAGCAAGAATCGGTTGAAGGCTTGATCATTGACCTGCGTAATAATGGCGGCGGCTCTTTAGAAGAAGTTCGTCGTATGGTCGGCTTCTTTATTGAAAAAGGCCCCGTGGTTCAAACCAAGCAAAGCAACGGTGATGTCGCCGTTTTGGAAGACACCGACCCCAGCATGCTCTATGACGGCCCGATGGCTGTGATGATCAACCGCCTCAGCGCCAGCGCCTCAGAAATTTTTGCAGGTGCCATTAAAGACTACGACCGAGGCGTTATTATCGGTAATGGCTCCTACGGTAAGGGCACGGTGCAAAATGTCAGCGATGTCTTATTTAAAGGCCAAATCAAATTGACCACGGCGATGTTTTATCGAATTTCAGGCGCCAGCACCCAGCATAAAGGCGTGCTCCCTCAAATCACCTATCCAACGCTGATCGATGAAACGCTAATTGGCGAATCTGCACTGACAAATTCCATGCCTTGGGAGCAAATTGATCGTGCGAAATACGCGGTTCAAAACCGTATTGCACCCTATGTGTCAACGTTGCAAACCAAGCATCAGGCTCGCGTAGCCAACAATCCTGAGTTCAGCTACGTGATTGCCAAGTCAGAGCTATTAGCGCAAGCTCGCGAACAGACCGTCCTATCCCTGAATTTGGATGAGCGAAAAAACAAGCAAGACGAGATCATTGCCAAACAGCTCGAGATCGAAAACCGTCTGCGTAAAGCTCAGGGCGAAAAACCCCTGAAATCACTGGACGAATTGGAAGAAGAAAGTGAAAATACTCAGTCCGATTCACCAGAGACGGATGCATTTGCCGAAGAAGCGGGTTATATCTTGCTGGATTTAATTCAGTTAAGCCAAAACACGGGACTTCAACAATCCGCATAATCATGACCAACGCAATACAAAACGCTTTAAACGACCGAATTTTAATTCTTGATGGCGCAATGGGCACAATGATCCAGCGCGCCAAATTAGAAGAGTCCGACTATCGTGGCGACCAGTTCAAAGACTGGCCATGTGAACTAAAAGGCATGAATGACCTGCTGAGCATCACCAAGCCTGAACTTATTCAGTCAATCCACGAGCAATACTTTGAAGCCGGCGCCGATATCATCGAAACCAATACGTTCAATTGCACTCGCTCGGATTTGGCTCGATACCAGTTGTCTGATTACACCGCTGACATCAATATCCAAGCGGCAAAAATTGCTAAAGCCTCAGCAGCAAAATACAGCACCTGCGACAAACCTCGCTTTGTTGCAGGTGTTTTAGGGCCTAACCAAAAAACCGCCTCCGTATCGGTTGATGTGAATGACCCAGGCGCACGTGCGATCACCTTTGATGAGCTGGTTGAAGATTATATCGAAGCCGCAGCAGCCCTAGCTGAAGGTGGCGTTGATCTGTTTTTGGTTGAAACCGTTTTTGACACCTTAAACTGCAAGGCGGCCATTTTTGCGCTACAAACCTTAAAAGAGCAACAAGGCATTGATCTGCCAATCATGATTTCAGGCACCATCACCGATATCTCGGGTCGTACACTTTCAGGGCAAACAACTGAAGCCTTTTACGCCAGCATCAAACACGCAAAGCCGCTAAGCATTGGCCTTAACTGCGCGCTTGGGCCTGATCTATTGCGCAGCTATGTTAAGACTTTATCGGATATTTCTATTTTTCCGGTTTCAGCACACCCCAATGCAGGTTTACCTAACGAGCTAGGCGGCTACGACATGACCCCCGAGGAAATGGCCGAGCATATCAGCGAATGGGCAAGCCAAGGGTTTTTAAATATTGTTGGTGGCTGCTGCGGCTCAACACCTGAGCATATCCGCGCCATTGCTGAGGCCGTAGCAAAACTTCCACCTCGACAAGCCAAAACTGACCAGCATCGTCTAGAGCTGGCTGGCCTTGAATTATTCAGCTATCAATCATAACGAGAGTATTATGAGCAAAACGATTTTAGTCATCGGCAGCGGTGGCCGCGAGCACGCTTTAGCTTGGAAAGCCGCACAATCACCTGACGTAAGCAAAGTCTATGTTGCACCCGGCAATGCTGGAACCGCGACAGAAAGCACACTCGAAAATGTGGCCATCGACGTGCTGGATTTTAAAGCACTCGCAGAATTTGCTGAGCAGCATCAAGTTGACCTTACCATTATTGGACCAGAGGCACCTTTGGTCGAAGGTATTGTTGATTTTTTCCAAGCGCGCAATCTTCGTTGCTTTGGCCCCAGCCAGGGCGCTGCGCAATTAGAAGGCTCAAAAGCCTTCACCAAAGACTTTCTTGCCCGCCACAAAATCCCAACAGCCGATTATCAAAACTTCACTGAAATCGAGCCTGCATTAGCCTATCTTCGTGAAAAAGGTGCGCCCATTGTCGTTAAGGCCGATGGCCTTGCGGCAGGTAAAGGCGTGATCGTCGCTGAAACACTCGAACAGGCGGAAGACGCCGTTAAAGACATGTTGTCGGGTAATGCATTCGGAGATGCCGGCGCACGCGTGGTGATTGAAGAGTTTTTAGATGGCGAAGAAGCCAGCTTTATCGTGATCGCTGATGGCAACCATGTGATCAGCATGGCAACCAGCCAAGACCATAAGCGCGCACTGGATGGCGACCAAGGGCCAAATACGGGTGGCATGGGCGCCTACTCCCCTGCCCCTGTGGTTACCGCAGATGTCGAAGAGCGCATCATGCAAGAAGTGATTATGCCGACCATCGAAGGCATGAAGGCCGAAGGCAATGACTACACTGGCTTTTTGTATGCGGGCTTAATGATCATGGCTGATGGCAGCCCTAAGGTTATCGAGTATAACTGCCGTTTTGGCGACCCTGAAACGCAACCTATCATGATGCGTCTGCAGTCAGATCTGGTTGCACTTTGTGATGCTGCCCTTGACCAAAAACTGGCAACAACAACCGCTAGCTGGGATCCTCGACCCGCTATTGGCGTGGTACTCGCCGCAGGTGGCTATCCTGCTAGCTATCGCAAAGGCGATGTCATCTCAGGGCTTGATCACAGCTCGCCCGACTGCAAAGTGTTTCACGCAGGCACCACCCTGAATGAACGCGGCGAGGTGGTCACTAATGGCGGCCGTGTATTATGCGTAACCGCTTTAGGTGATAGCGTTTCAGATGCACAGAAAAAAGCCTATGCTCATGCCGAAAAAATCCAATGGCAAGATGTTTTTAGCCGTAAAGATATTGGCTACCGTGCTATCGCGAGAGAAAACCAGCGCTAGTATACCAGCACCTGTTTGCTAGCACTTAGCTCTGGCCTACTTTGGTGGGCCAAGCTTTCACTCAATCAACCTATTGACGAATTATTAGCACACCATGAAGGCGTCGAGTGAAGATCAAATCATCGAGCGACATATCACTGTTGAACAGTCGCAAACAACCGCTGTCGATCTTCTAGCGGCGCATCTGACTTTCTCCAAACAGCAGATTAAAGACGCCATGCAAAAAGGTTGCGTGTGGCTCACTCGTGATCAACACACTCAGCGCCTACGCCGAGCAAAAAAGCCATTAAAAAAAGATGATCAGCTGCATATTTATTACCGCCGCTCGATATTACAACAAGCCCCCATTGCCTCAAGATTAGTAGCCGATGAGGGGCTTTACAGTGTTTGGGATAAAAGTTACGGCGTGCTCTCACATGGATCGAAATGGGGTGATCACCAGAGCTTAGGCCGCTATGCCGAGAGCCAGCTTTCGCCACAGCGTAACGCCTTTGTCGTACACCGCTTAGATCGAGCTGCCACGGGTTTGATGCTCATTGCCCACAGCAAAAAAGCCGCTCAAGCGCTTAGCCAACTGTTTGAAGCCCGGCAAATAGACAAACATTATCAAGTGGCCGTTCACGGCCAATTCCCTGAAGCTTCTCAGTGCTTCACCGATAGCCTAGACAATAAACCTGCACTCACCATCGCCAAGCGATTTGACTACAATGCCAGTGGTGACATCAGCTATCTGGATGTCAAAATTGAAACGGGTTATAAGCATCAAATACGGCGGCATTTATCGCTACACGGCTATCCTGTTGTCGGCGATCGGCTCTATGGCAAGCTAAGCGAAGCTTGCGAACAAGAGCTTAAGCTCACGCCCAATTTACAGCTTCGAGCCTGCCAGCTTGAGTTTATCTCGCCATTTGACGGCGAATTAAAGCGCTATCAGATCGACGGTTTAACAGCGTAACGGCTAGCCTTCAAGCTTGGGCGTGAACGCCCAGCTCAGGATTAAGTACAGCGAAGTTTCTCGACCAATTGTTGATGAAAACCGCCAAAGCCACCATTACTCATAAC
>JBPEWS010000254.1:0-3511 GCA_052032465.1 Pseudomonadales bacterium | reverse complement strand
ATCCTTATATACAAATAACACTATCGCTATAGCATAGGTGGCTTTGACCTGAGGCGTCAATAGCTGCAAAAGTAAAATAGTTGTTTCGATAGGAGTCAAAAAACTTATCAGTGATTCATGGGTATTTCTGCCATGATCATTGGCTGCTTAGCGTAAAGCATAAAAAAACAGTGGCAAAAACCGATGAACACAAAGTGTTGATTTCGTATTGAGTTTGAAAAAGTACAGAGAAACTGGCTTAAAGAAAAATAAGGTTCTGTGTAGATGGTATAAATCGAGGGGGCTAAACTATGGTATGTGATTTATTGATGACCTAGCTGTTGATGCATAACTCTAACGATTGATGCATAACTAAAGTGGCGGACTGGACGGGACTCGAACCCGCGACCCCCGGCGTGACAGGCCGGTATTCTAACCAACTGAACTACCAGTCCACTTTAGGTCAATGATGAGAACGCTTGGTGGGTGGTACAGGGCTCGAACCTGTGACCCTCGCCTTGTAAGGGCGATGCTCTCCCAGCTGAGCTAACCACCCGCTGTGTTCCTCATCAGGAAGCACGCATTCTAGATTATTTATTTTTTCTGTCAACTGTCATTTTAAAAAAAAATAAATTTTTTCTCTTTGCGCTTATTCGTCGAGATCAAAGTCGTCGAAATGGTACTCGTCTGTGTACTCGCGATTGCGTTTTTCATCGAGCAACTCTTCGACACGACGACGACGTTCTACCGATTCGCGATTTTGCGCCGCGATTTGTTCGGCAACGGTTAGCTTTTCAATCTCTTCGTCTTCTTCTGTAGGGTCGATATCATCATCAAAATCAGTCATTTTTACCTCTGCGAAAATGAGTTTCGCTATTAAATGTTTTTTTGGGTGAAAGTCAATTAAAAATTAGTTTATCATGGCCTGCTAAAACAGAAAATATCGCAAATTTTGGAGTATAACGTATGGCTGAATATAAGGCGCCAATTGATGACATGAAATTCGTTGCTAACGAAGTGTTTAAGACCAGCGAGTTGTGGTCAACACTGCCGTTATACAGTGAGGTGGATCAGGATACAGCAGATGCGATTTTGGAAGAGTCTGCACGTATTAACCAAGAAATGGTTTCCCCTAATTTCCGCTCAGCAGATGAAGAAGGCTGTCACTTTAATGATGGCGAAGTGACAACGCCAAAGGGCTACAAAGAAGCCTATAACGCTTTGATGGAAGGTGGCTGGATTGGCCTTGGCGGCAACCCTGAGTTTGGCGGAATGGGTATGCCTAAAACCTTGTCCGTTTTCTTTGAAGAAATGATCTCAGCAGCAGATAACTCGTTTTCGCTGTACAGCTGTTTGACAGCAGGCGCTGCATTATTGCTGGATAGCCACGCTTCAGAAGAAATTAAATCCTACTATTTGCCTAAGATGTATTCAGGTGAGTGGGGCGGAACGATGTGTTTGACGGAGCCACACGCCGGTACTGACCTTGGTATTATTCGTACCAAAGCTGAGCCACAAGCCGATGGCAGCTATTCAATCACGGGCACGAAAATTTTTATCTCATCGGGTGAGCACGATCTGACAGAGAACATTATTCACCTTGTTTTGGCCAAACTGCCAGACGCACCTGAGGGCTCGCGTGGTATTTCGTTATTCTTGGTGCCGAAATTCCATTCGGATGAGGGATATGAGTTGGGTGAGCGCAATGGCGTTTCTTGTGGCTCAATTGAACACAAAATGGGTATCAAAGGCTCAGCAACCTGTGTGATGAACTTTGATTCAGCAAAAGGCTATTTGATTGGCGAAGTGAATAAAGGCCTCCCAGCGATGTTTACCATGATGAACTACGAACGTATTTCAACCGGCTTGCAAGGTATTGGTTGTGCTCAGCGCTCGTATCAGCATGCTTGCGAATATGCCCTTGAGCGCTTGCAGAGCCGAGCGGCCACTGGCCCTGAGAACGCTGATGCAAAAGCTGACCCTATTATTGTTCACGCCGATGTTCGTCGCATGTTGATGAATATGCGCTCATTGGTTGAAGGCGGCCGCGCCTTAATGGTTTACGTTGCCTCTCAGTTGGATACAGCTAAGGCCTCTGAAGATGCTGAAGCAAAAGCTTATGCTCAGTCGATGGTTGAGTTACTAACGCCTGTTGCTAAGGCTTTTTTCTCAGATATGGGCTTGGAAGTTACCGTTACGGGTCAGCAAGTCTTTGGCGGACATGGTTATGTCCGTGAATGGGGAATGGAGCAGTTGGTTCGTGACGTGCGAATCGTACAGATTTACGAAGGCACTAATGGTATTCAGGCAATGGACTTGATCGGCCGTAAAGTCCTGCGTGATGGTGGTAAGAACATGGCGTTGTTCTTGAAAGAAGTTCGCGACTACATTGATGAAGCTGGGCTTGAGGATGAACTAACGAATCCGCTCAGCGCCGCTATTAGCCGTCTTGAGCGCTTTACAGAGATCGCGCTTGAGCGTGGTAAAGAATCGCCTAATGCGCCAGGCTCAATGGCTGTCGATTATCTGCACGTGACAGGTTATGTCTGCTATGGCTATATGTGGCTGAAAATGGCTGAAGCTGCCAAGGCGGCACTAGAGGCAGGTGCTCAAAACACGGCGTTTTATGAGGCTAAATTGGCGACAGCGCGCTACTACATGGAGCGTGTACTGCCACGTGTTGAAAGTCTTGTTTCTATGGGCGTTAGCGATGAAAACTTGCTTTACGCTTTGGATGCGTCTGTATTTGCCAGCTAATGGATCAAGAGCGAATGCCTTGCATTCGCTTGACGATTAAGCACATCGAATAACAGTTCGAGTGATTAAAGCGTTTGGAAAAAAGGGAGCCATAGACTGAATGTGGCTCCCTTTTTTTATGGATTTTTAGTGCGTTAGATACGATAGGTTGTGCTGGTCATAACTTTTGCTACCGCGCCCATGAGTAATTTGACGGGCATTGGAAACTCAACGCCGCCTTGCGCGAGTGCTTCTTTTTGATGCTTTGCCTCATCGACATGCATTTGCTCAAGGATGGCCTGGGTTCTCAAATCGTCTTTGGGAAGTTGGCTTAAATGCTGCTCCAAATGCTTGCAGACTTGCTCCTCGGTTTCGGCAACAAACCCGAGGTTATAACGATCACCCACCAAACCAGCGATCGCACCAATACCAAATGATAGTCCATAAAAGACCGGATTCAGCAAGCTAGGGCGGCTATTAAGTTCGGCCAAGCGTTGCTCACACCAAGCAAGGTGATCAATTTCTTCTTGAGCGGCCTCTTGCATTGAGGCCTTAACGTCATCAGAGCCTGAGGTCAGTGCTTGGCTTCGGTAGAGCGCTTGAGCGCAGACTTCGCCACAATGGTTGACGCGCATGAGTCCAGTGACTTTGAGATGATCTTCAATCGTCAGCGGCGAGTCTTTATGCGCTTCACTAGGGGAGGGGCGCTCTGCTTTGGCAACGGATGGTGTTAGGGTCTTTAAGGCTTTATCTGCCTCGATAATCAGTGCATCTAAAAAGCTCATAATGGTCTCAG
>JBPEWS010000253.1:0-1652 GCA_052032465.1 Pseudomonadales bacterium | reverse complement strand
ATACAGCTTTTGTGCCGTCGTCATCGTGCGCTTTACCCCATAACCTAGGCGCGTGCTCGCCGCCTGCTGCATGGTGGAGGTGATAAAGGGTGCACTAGGTCGGCTTGAGGTTTTCTTTTGCTCGCGCTGGGTAACTTGATATTGCGCGGCTTCAAGTGCATCAACACTTTCTTGGGTCTGCGCCTGACTCGTTGGTCTAAATTTCTGGCCGTCACGACTGACAACTTCAAAACGGATAGCGTCTTTGGCAAAATGTAAATCGGCATGCAGCTGCCAGTATTCTTCCGGGATAAACGCACGTATCTCACGCTCACGCTCAACTAACATGCGCACTGCAACAGACTGTACACGTCCAGCAGAAAGGCCGCGAGCCACTTTCTTCCACAACAGTGGTGAGAGCATGAAGCCCACAACGCGGTCCAAAAATCGGCGCGTCTGCTGTGCTTCAACGCGATCCATATTTAAATGAGACGGCTTCTCAAACGCTTTTTGAATCGCGGGCTTGGTGATTTCGCTGAACACTACGCGTTTAAAACGAGCGTCATCACCACCAATAATTTCTTTAAGATGCCAAGCAATGGCTTCTCCTTCGCGGTCCAAATCCGTTGCGAGATAAACATCGTCGGCGTCTTCGGCAAGGCGTTTGAGTTCATTAACGACCTTTTCTTTGCCGGGCAACACTTGATAATTTGGTGTCCAGCCCTGTTCAGGGTCAATACCCATACGACGAATCAAGGTTTGTCGCTTTCGTTCTTCAGGGCTTAATTTTGGAGCTTTTGAAGCGGTTTTTGTTGTGGCTTTCTCGCCGCCACTCACAGGTAAATCGCGAATATGGCCAACACTGGACTTAACTAAAAAGTCTTTACCCAGATATTTATTGATGGTTTTGGCCTTAGCCGGTGACTCCACAATCACCAAGGATTTACCCATCCAAGTCTCCTATTCTTCAAATTCATGTATCGTTACTGTAACGAGATTGATTTAGATTTCAAGCTATGTCAATCATTCTTACCGAAGATTTGCTGATCCATCAAGCGGCTTTTTTGTAAATCAAAGTCGGATGAAGGGCTATCGGCAATAAATAGCGGTCCAATATTAAGCCTCGGCAAGTCAAACCGTGAATCATAGCCAACATCAACAAAGTAAAGCCCCATTGGGCTAGCGGTTTCTGCTGCTTGCGTTCGATCTTCGGCATCCAGTACGGTTTTAGTCCAATCGGTTGGCTGTTCACCCAAGCCCACCTTGATTAATACACCGGCAATATTTCTCACCATATGCATTAAAAAACCACTGGCCTGTATATCGATCACAACAAAGTTTTGCTGCCGCCAAACACGTAAATGATCAACGCGTTTGACAGGCTCTTGATTCTGGCAGGCCACAGAGCGATAGGATGTGAAATTATGCTCGCCAACCAAATGCTGCGCTGCCTCATGCATTTTTGACTCATCCAGCGCATGAGCAAACCAACTCACCTGGCCATGAAAAATCGATGAGCGAACAGGGTTATTATAGATCACATAACGATATCGCCGAGATAACGCCGAAAACCGCGCATGGAATTCCTCAGGCACAACTTGAGCCCATTTAATCACCACCGACTTCGGCAATTGCGTATTAATGCCAAAGACCCAATTTTTAGCTGTTCTCGC
>JBPEWS010000252.1:0-8208 GCA_052032465.1 Pseudomonadales bacterium | reverse complement strand
GGCGCCGAATGCATTTTCTGTGCCTTGGTCGCTAAAATCGAGTTGGGCAACGATTAACTGACCGCCCAATGAGAGCATGGGCTGTTTAATATCACTCAGTGTCGCTGGGTTCGCAAACTGGTTAGTCGCATCACTACCATAGACTGAAATGCCCGCATTGGCTGCGCCCATCGCAGACGTCGACAATGACTGAGATTCAAAACCAGCCGCATGAGCAGGCGCATGAATCGAAAGCGCAACGGCTGCCGCCATGCTAGTCGCCGCAAAAAATTTAATTGTTTTCATCGTGGGTCTCCTCGACATAAGATAAGTTACATTGTAAGTCTGAGTTTGTAGCAACGACACCAGAAAGCGAGTGTGAAAACCAAAACCATACAAACAATAAAGAATCCGCTAAACTAGCGCACATAAAAAAACAGGACAAATCCATGCAAAGCATGACCGCCTTCGCCCGCGAACAACAACAAAACGACCAGATTCAACTCAACTGGGAAATAAAAAGCGTTAACAGCCGCTATTTAGAGCTCAACTTTCGACTTCCTGACGGCTTTCGAGAGCTAGAGCCTTGGCTTCGCAGCCAACTGCAAACCCAGCTCAGTCGTGGCAAAGTCGATATTTCCCTGCGTTACCAACTGTTCGACAGCCAAAAAAGCGATATGCTCAGCATCAACCGCGGGTTAATCGAGCGCTACCTAGCAGAAATGCAAAGCCTCGGGCTCGATAGCAAAAACATCGATGCCACCGCACTGCTGAAGCTTCCCGAAGTCCTCAGCTTTGAGGCCAGTGACCTTAGCCAACACCACACACTCGCAAAAAACAGCTTTAACGCCGTAATTGAAAATCTCAAAGCCATGCGCGGCAACGAAGGAAACCGTTTAGCAGAAATGATCCGCACTCGGCTTGCCGATGTCGAAGACGTGCTCAGCCATGTTGCTTCCGCCCTGCCTGACATCAAAAACAACCTAAAAACCAAACTTGAAAACAAGCTAGGAGAGCTAAGCGAAGCTGCTCAAAGCGTCAGCCCAGAACGACTCGAACAAGAGCTTGTTATGTATGCTCAACGCATGGATGTCGACGAAGAGCTCGACCGACTGCACTCACATATCACCGAAGTTCGTCAATTGCTTGACTCAGGCAAACCCATTGGCCGCCGCCTTGACTTTTTAATGCAAGAATTTAATCGAGAAGCAAATACCCTAGGCTCGAAAGCCGCCGGCATCTCAATGACACGTGGCGCCGTTGACCTCAAAGTGTTGATCGAACAAATGCGCGAGCAAGTACAAAATATTGAATAGCCATTACCCAGCGTGGCGCCTTAAGCAATCGATATAATCATTGCAGTAGGCGGCCAATTAAAACCGATGTAAAATGCGTTCATTGATAGGTTTAGGCGATTACGGCTGAGCCAAAATGGAAAATGAACTCGTGGTAAAAGCTCTCAACATCTTATTGTCTTGATAGGCATTTACCAAAGAAATCATACACGTAATAATTAAAAATATTCGATAAAATCAGCCAACTTGATAAGACACCTAGGGAAAAAAATTGTCACCTGCTTTGAAGCTAGCCGTAATTGTAGCCACTAAAAACCGTAGCCAGTTACTTGCCACCCGATCACTAGCGTCTGTTAAAAATCAAACTCTGACCCCAGACTTTTTGATTGTCTGTGATGATTCAGACGACTCACATATTGAGAAAAACCGGGCGATTGTTGATCAGTTAAAACTAAATAAGTGTGAAACAATATACTTAAGAAACCATCGCACACCAGGCGCCAGCGGTTGCTGGAATAGCGCCATAGACAACTTGCTTACCAAGGTTGATTTTCCTGAGCATGTCTATATTGCAATTCTAGATGATGATGACAAGTGGGATAGTAGTTATTTAGAGACATGTATAAACGCGGTTGAAAAACAGAATTTAGACATGGTCGCGTGTGGAATAAACCGCATTGAAGATGCACCCAATAATTCCATTAAACGTTTAGCACCTGACAAATTATCCGTTTGCTCATTTTTAGTCGGCAACCCAGGTATACAAGGCTCGAATCTATTTTTGCGTTTGGCTACTTTTCTTCAAGCAGGCTGCTTTGATGAAGCATTAACTAGTTCAACTGATCGCGATCTTTGTATCCGCCTTGCAGAGCTCAATACAATTCTCTATCAACCCATTCAACAGATTTTAGTTCAGCATTACGCGGAATCAAATAGAGGCAGGTTAAGCACACCTGACTCTAATGCAAAACGTGCTGGCTTAGATGCTTTCTGGGAAAAGCATAGTGGCAGAATGACTAAAGAGCAACAAGATGCTTTTTTAGCAAGAGCGAAAACGCTTTTTAATTGGCACAAACCAAGCGAAAAACAAAGCCTCTGTGATTCATCAAGTGATAATAAAGCCATTGTTTTAGCTCTTTGCTCACAGCTCAATGATATTTTTTTAGAAAAGCTTTTAGAAATATTTCACCACTTTCGCCAATATCATTTAGTCGGTTTAGATATTGTTTTTCGAGCACAAGATGAGCCAAAACATCAAAAATTTTCCGAAATATTACGAGATCATGGAATCGGTTGCTTTCCCGTTCCACCTAAATTTTGTCTACGGGAATATAGTGTTCAAGTTGCAAGCTTCCGAGCTAGTGCTGAAATTTACTATATCGAGAGCCTAAGTGATGAAAGCTTTAAAGAGTCTCATCAAATAACAGACTACCTGTCTACCTGTAAGATAAAGATTTTACAGAATCAGAAACCTCTGCAAGCTGATGTACAGCGAATCAAAGAAACTATTTATCAAGAGCGTCTAATCTCTGCAAAACATTGCATTACTCAACACCTTCAGGTTAAGAACTTGAAAGTCTTGGGCTCAGGCTCAGAAGCTATCGTTTTTAGCGATGGTCAAACTGTTTACAAATGCATTGATTATTGGAAGCCTCATTCATCCAAAGCTCAATTCGAGTTCTTACGTGACAACGGCCCCCTGTGGAAAAATACACAAGGGCTCTACCCACTTCACTCCGTTACTCGTTTTGGCACATGGGTGCTCATCACTTACCCCTTCGAAGACAGTGTTGCATACCAAGGTGGTCATGAAGATCAACTAATAGGCTTAATCAATGGCTGCACGAAAGCGGGAATTGTTTGTAATAACATTTGCCCCAAAAACCTAATTATTGCTACTAATGAAGTAAAACTTATCGATTATGGCTCAGATATTCGACCATGGAATGCGCTCGGGTTTGAACACATGGCAAAACGTGCATACCTGTCATGTTGGCATGCTGAAAAAGATAATTTAAGCGACTTGATGCGACAATGTTTAACCAACCCCAGTTTGACGGAGCTTGATGGGTTTGAGCAGTTTAGAGCAAAGCTCGACTACCCAATCAATAAACCTTCTTTTTTAACAACAGATATTGAATCAGCACCTACGCATCTGCCTTTTGAACTTATTATCGGAGTAATTTCAGCAGATCCTCTTTCGCTTATGCCATTACTAAATAGTCTACGCGTGCTAAAAGAACATCCTGGCATTAAATCCTTATCGGTGATGGTCTTATGTAATGGCTGCGCTCCATCCGAAATTACAACGCTCATAACACCAGAAATTCAACAGTGGTTAACTTTAGAAATAATTCCCGAAAAAAAACAACATAAAGATGCTCTAACCGGCTATTTTGGGGCAGATATTCATAATAGGCCGAATGGCCAAGTTGGCATCGCTTTAGCTCGCACGATGCTTCAGCGATATCTCAGCGTAAAAATGGAACATTCTCCAGGCTCTATAGGCTGGATCTTAGATGACGACATGCGATTAGATCAACGCGCTCATACCTACATCAGTTGGCTGCCTGCTTTTCGCGAGCAAGGGGTCGATGTGCTCTTTGGCGCATACGAAGGAGCTTCGCCCAACCCTCCGCTAAATGGACTTCGAGTTCAGCTGATGGACTTAGCTCATAATTTAAGCTGGCTTTCTCACTTAAAGGAAGACGAACTATTGCCTAACCGCTCACAAGAGAATGACGAGAAGCGAGAGCAGTTTTCAGATTACTATTACGATTTATCTCGCAAGCATACCGCGCACTTGGAGTCACCACTATGGGTTGAACCAAGCTATGCATATGAAACGGTCAAACAAGCTCGAGCAAGGCTAATTTCAGGCGCTTTAGGCATTTTGAATGGGACACCTCTAACTCGCTCAATCATCGCTCCTAAGTGCAATAACCCACTGATAGAAGCCAAGGATTCGGTTAATCGTGGCGGCTGTACTTTCATCCTAAATCATGAATCTATACTTCGAACACCCAATTTAATTCCTTCGTTAAATCAAAAAGAGGCTCGACGATCCGACATGATTTGGGCAATCGTGAATCGTTATTACCGAGGCTTGAGTATAAAGGCCGTGGCTTTTCCTGTTTACCACGTTGGTCGCTCAACCCCTTCCCCAACATTGAACTCTGACAAAGTAAAAGGGGAAATCATTGGTTCAGCTCTTTATGCTGGATTAACGGATTTTTTAAGCGAAAATCCAAAGCATAGACTAAATTTTACGCTCAATGAGAAAGCGTTAATTTTTCAAAAATCCATGCGTTATATGGAGAGTCGATTGGTATCACTAAAAAAGAGCTTCTATCGGATCAGCGGTTTAGCAGAAGTGCTTGTTAACAGTGACTTTCATAACGAATTAATACCCCTTATAACTTGCATAAGGAAGGAGTTTTCAGTGAATGCCTTCGATGATATCGCTCAGGCAACGAAGGGGTTAAGTCAGAGTGACATTTTCAACTTTTTGGACAAGATCACCAAATCTACAGATGCATATAATAATGCAAATGAAAACAACTTAGTAAAATCCACAAACCGTAAATCACAGGGCAGTTTAAATGAAATTAAAGTTCGATAACTGGTGCTACTTACCTACTCGATTAGGTAAGTTTAGAATGTATGATACAGCGAATGATGACATCGACGTCATCTCGATGGGAGACATTAACTCTCTAGGAAAACAGCCTCTCTTTAGAGTTCATTCATCATGTCGGGCCTCTGAAGTATTCGGCGCTCTTGACTGCGATTGTAGCGACCAATTAAAAGAGGCTATGAAAAAAATCGCTGCTGAGGGTCAAGGGATCATCGTATATCAGAAGCAAGAGGGTCGTGGACATGGACTATCTGTGAAAATAAACGCTGTGAGCATCATGCAGAAACAGCAGGTTGATACAGCAAAATCATTTGAGATACTTGGTTTGAAGCAAGATATTCGCACCTACCCCCAAGCCGTATCTCTTTTAAAGGAGCTCAATATTAGCGCTGTTCGATTGATTTCAAACAACTCTAAAAAGCACGAGTACTTCAACCGGCATGGTATCCAAACCGAGATGGTACACACTAATCCTCTAATCAGGCCGCAGAATGAGGCGTATTTGAAGAGCAAAAACCAAAAATTAGGGCACAAGATACCTATTGAGTCTATTGCGGATGAGTCTGATCCAATCTACTTTTATCATTCTGACCAGGCTTGGGGTGAATTTTCGAATTTTTCGCGTCACGCTGTATTTATCGACGATATTTCATGGCCAACTGCCGAACATTATTATCAAGCTCAAAAATTCACCTTACAGGAACATCGGGAATTGATACGTATTCAATTAAGCCCCATGCTAGCGAAATCTAAAGCGAATGATATGTGTGATCAAACAAAAAGAGGCGACTGGCAAGAAATAAAAGACTCAGTCATGTTAAAAGCTTTACGCGCAAAATTTTCTCAACACCCTGATTTAGAAAAAAAGTTATTAACTTCAGGTGAAAGAGAGATCATTGAAGGCCCTACAAAGGATAAATACTGGGGCGACCCTGGTGACGGAACAGGCCAAAACAAACTTGGCAAGCTTTTAATGTCGATAAGAACGGAAAAAAACACTCATTTTTCTCCGGATGAGACTGTTTAGATGTGTGGCTTAGTCGTTCTAGCCGGTAAAAATAGTGACCAGTTCATTTTACAAGCAACGTCAAAACTCGAGCATCGAGGCCCTGATCATCAATACACGGACAGCGATCAAGACATTGCCATTGGGTTTCAGCGTTTAGCAATTAATGGCGACGAGGCTGAAGGTCGCCAACCTTTTCAACACCGGGGTTGGCTTTTAGTGGTTAATGGTGAAATTTATAATTTTCGAGAGTTAGCCAGTAAGCATCAACTCGCTGTTAGCAACTGCGACACGAGTATTATCCTTCCTCTGTATCTGAAGATAAAAGAGAAAATTATTGAGGAGCTTGATGGTTTTTACTCTGCAGTACTTATAAACCCGACTCGAACACAGGCGATATGTCTTCGCGATGCGATGGGTAAAAAACCGTTATTCACTGGTGTATCGAATGGCATGGTTTTTATTTCAAGCGAGCTCAAGGCTATGGATTCGATTGAGCACTTCGACATGTTGCCCAAGGGGGTTTCGCTAGTCGACCTTTCAACCGCTGAAATAAAGACAATCCATAAACCTGCGCCCCAAATAAGTCATCTCAATTTGGTGGAGGCATTAACACAAAGTGTCAAAAAACGCCTACCAACAGCTTCTCAGCGCGTAGCTATTTTTCTCAGCGGTGGACTCGATAGTTCAATCATAGCGAGCATTGCATCGAAAATGAGGGCGGATATTGTGTATTTCACTCTGGGTGAGAGTAAATCTGGTGATTATATTGCTGCACAGACAGTCGCAAATCATCTCGACTTGAAAAATTTCATCACCGTAGAGCTTCCCAGCGAGGACGAATTACCCGACTTAATCAAGCAAGTTGTCTATATGACAGAAAGTTTCAATCCCTCGATTATTAGCAACGGGCTAGCAACCTATTTACTTGCTAGAGAAGCAAAAAATCAGGGCATCAAAATCGTACTAACTGGTGAAGGAGCAGACGAATTGTTTGGAGGCTATCACTATTTTTCAGAGAGCGACCCTTGGTCTCAGACGCGTGAAAACCTCATTCGCGATATGACGAGTACTGAATTAAGACGACTAGACCTAGCCTGCATGGCGAATAGTATCGAGCCCAGATGCCCTTTTCTGGATCCCATAGTAAAGAGTTTAAGCGACCAGATGAGCTATTCTGACCTATATGCTAAAAACACTAACAAGGTGGTACTAAGAAAGGCATTCAAAGGTGCTTTACCCGAGGAAATTCTACACGCAAGAAAAACCTCTTTGGATGTTGGCAGCGGGGTGCGAGCATCAATACGCCAATATTTAACGCGAAATGGAAGAAGCGAGAGAGAGGAGCTAAAAGCGATATGGGAGCAACATTTTGACTTTGATTCAACACAAAGCTATTTTCACGAGTATCCCGTTTTCGATGAAGCTATAGACCGCAGAGGAGACGCCCATAGATGATTGATAAAGTTGAGCAGCTGCTACTAGAACACTTTCGCACGAAGCCATTCCATAACTTAAACTTTCTTTGCAAACCCAATCCTACTGTATCTATACCGGGAGGAACATGTTCCGATAAGTCGCAAGAATTTCTTGGCGATTTACTGACGTTAGGGGTCGATGCTTTTTTACATTCTGCCTTTATTGACGGAAGAGAGATTCACCGATTAGTTAGAATTATCATCAATGGTCAAACTTATTTTGCAGATGTCGGAAACGGCTGGCCGACACTTCGCTTATTACCTTCTTTTAAAGAGATAGAATTCGAATGCTTCAAGATTAAATATCGAACTCAGATCACAGACAATAAGATGAAGGTATTTCAACAAAGGCATGACAATGAATGCCTACAGTTAGAAATCGATATGAAACCTCGTTCTGAGGAAGAAATTCATGATCAAATCAAATCACGTTATAACTCTGAACATCACTATCCATTTTCAGACAGTATCCGATTTTCAATGATTGTTGATAATGAATTTCTATTTTTGCGTGGGGATCATTTAAAGCGTTACTCACATACTGGCTTTACGACGACGAAAATCGATGAAGATAAAATCGAAGAAACGGTAAAGCAAGCGTTTGGTTACGATATAAACGGATATGCTGATTGTCTACGCGCTATCAGTGAGCGTAAGACCAATAGTGAGTCTAAGTCTTAAAAAGTTAAATCTCATGGATTAATGGTAAATTAGACAACCAACCAACATGCATGATTGCCGTATAGCGAATCATAGAAATCATACAGGCCGCCAGACATAAAGCCAAACAACTCGCACGTTCGTAATCGCCCG
>JBPEWS010000251.1:0-2821 GCA_052032465.1 Pseudomonadales bacterium | reverse complement strand
ATTGAATTGTTTGAATTGACCCCAGCCTATTGCCCGGTAACGATTGTTGAACGAAGCCAATAGTGGATAAGGCTCATAACGCTAAGTAGAAAACGAATTTAGGAAACTCGATGGCACATGTCATTATTGATTTGATCTCGACCAAGATCGATGAACAAGAAAAAGAGCGCCTGCTCCACCCGCAAACCTCAGGGGTGATTTTATTTGGGCGAAACTGCGAGTCTACCGAACAGGTGCGACAACTCACTGACGCGGTTCGTGAGATTAACCCGAATCTGTTGATTTATATCGATCAAGAAGGCGGTCGTGTGCAGCGAATCCGCACTGAAATAGGCTCTTTTGCGCCGATGGCGGCTTTGGGCTTGCGCTATCAACAAGCACCAGAGCAGGCTTGGCATGAAGCACGTCTTCAGGGCTGGTTGATGGCTTCGCATGTATTGTCTGCTGGTGTGGATGTTAGCTTTGCACCGGTTTTGGATCGTGATTATCAGAAAAGCTTAGTGATCGGTGATCGTGCTTTTGCAAAGAGCATTGAAGGCATTATAAAGCTGGCCTCGGCCTTCATGGAAGGCATGCATGAGGCGGGTATGGCTACGGTGGGTAAGCATTTTCCTGGTCATGGTTTTGTGGTGCCCGACAGCCACCTAGAGTTGCCTGTCGACCCGAGGCCGTATTCGCAAATTGCACGCGATGACCTCTGCATTTTTGAGCAGCTCTTTGATCTAACGGATGGTTTAATGCCCGCGCATATTGTCTTTGAACAGGTGGATCAAAACCCAACCTGCTTTTCTTCGCATTGGTTGAACGATATTTTGCGTGAGTCTTTGGGCTATACTGGCGCGGTTTTTTCAGATGATTTATCCATGCAGGGCGCTGCGATTATGGGAGATATGTCTGAGCGCGTACAAAAAGCGTTATTGGCCGGTTGCACTCAGGTTTTGGTGTGTAATAGTGCAGAGGTGCAACAGTCGGCGCTTGATGCAGCCTCGGCCATTACCGCTGAACTTCCTTTGGCTGATATGCAGGGCTTTAAAGCGGCTCATTATCCGACATGGGAAGAGGTGCAAGCCATGCCGATGTTTGACGAGGCCAAACAGGTTCAGCAAGGATTAATTGAATTATGGGAACAGCAATGAACAATGAAAATACGGTGCAATTTCAAGATGGCGTGATTGAGCGCGCGACGCAATTGATGAGTAAGGCCGAGCTTGAAGAGAAAATTGCTGATCTTGCCTTGCGTATGAATAGTGAGCTAAAAGAGCCACAACATATGCTTTGTGTATTAACGGGCGGGATTGTATTTGCAGGTAAATTAATGGATTACCTGACCATGCCTTTAACACTCGATTATGTTCACGCCACTCGCTACCGAGGTGAAACCAGCGGGGATGAGGTGGAGTGGATAGTCACGCCCAAGCAGTCGATGGAGGGTCAGGAAGTGCTGATTGTGGATGATATCTATGATGTGGGCACGACGATTAAGGCTATTATTGATGCCTGTTACCAACAGGGAGCGAAAAAAGTACGCACCGTGGTTATGGTGGATAAGGTTCATGATCGAAAAGCTTATCCAGAATTAGCCATGGATTTTGTCGCTTGCGAAATGCCTGATCAATACTTATTCGGCTCCGGCATGGATTACCGCCACCTGCTCAGAAATGCGCCAGGCATTTATGCCGCTAGTGAGCAAGATCAATGATTGGCGTTATTGGTGGTACAGGCTTATACGCGCTGGAGGGTATGGTTGAATGCGCTCGCGAACAACTGGAAACTCCCTATGGTCAGCCTAGTGCACCTTATGTGATCAGTGAGCTGGACGGTCAACGAATTGCCTTTTTAGCACGTCATGGCGAGCAACATGAGTTCGCTCCGCACACAGTAAATTATCGGGCGAATATTGCGGGCTTTCAGGCCTTGGGTGTTACTCAAGTTGTCGCGGTGAATGCTGTCGGTGGCATAGGTGAGCGCTATGGCTCAGGCGTTATCGCAGCGGCACATGATATTATCGATTACACCTATGGTCGCGAGCAGACCTTTTTTGATGGCAAAGCCAATCCATTGAAGCACATTGACTTTACCTACCCATTTAGCGATGCGCTGCGCCAAGAGCTATTGGCTGCTGCGAAGTCGGTTGGTCTTGCTATTCGTGATTCAGCCGTGCTCGGATGTACTCAAGGCCCTCGATTAGAAACCGCCGCTGAGGTGAGAAAGCTTAAGCGTGATGGCTGTGATGTGGTTGGGATGACGACCATGCCGGAGGCGGCATTAGCCAGAGAGTTGGATTTTGATTACGCTTCTTTGTGTTTGGTGGTTAACCCAGCGGCTGGCGAGGTTGAAGAAATCATTACGATGGAGCAAATCCAAGCCGTGATTGACCAAGGGATGGGTGATATAAAAACCCTGCTGCGAGCATTTATTTTGCAAAGAACCTAGCACGCAAGCACATAAGGGGCACTAACCTCTAAAAGAAAAATGTTTTGGCACAAAACCTGCTTTCTCCAAGCAGTACATATGCTAAAACAACACATTGGAGGAAATATGTCATTTATCGAACAGGCTAAGCGCCTACTAGGTATGTCACTGGTCTGCAGTGCAGCCGTGGTGATGTCTGGTTGTGAAAAACCAGCCGAAGCCCCAGCAGCCCCAGCCCCAGAAACAGCGCCAACAGAAGAAACCGTTGAAGCGCCAACGTTTGATGGTGAGATCAAAGTCGGTGTATTGCACTCACTTTCTGGCACGATGGCAATCAGTGAAACCACACTGAAAGACACGGTGCTCATGCTAGTTGAAGACCAAAATGAAAAAGGTGGTCTACTCGGTA
>JBPEWS010000250.1:0-5134 GCA_052032465.1 Pseudomonadales bacterium | reverse complement strand
CGGTCGAGACCAAACGCAAGGCCACCGTGCGGAGGCGCACCAAACTTTAACGCATCCAGCAAGAAACCAAATTTTTCTTCTGCCTCTTCAGCGCCGATGCCAAGCACCTCAAAGACGGCTTTTTGCATGGCTTGATCATGGATACGAATTGAACCGCCACCTAACTCGACACCGTTAAGCACCATATCGTAGGCCTGTGATAGCGCCTCAGCAGGATTCGCTTTCAGCTCCTCAGGCGTGCATTTTGGCGCGGTAAACGGGTGGTGAAGTGCCGTCATGCCGCCATCGTCTTCGGCTTCAAACATTGGGAAATCAACAACCCACATCGGCGCCCATTCACAAGTGTAAAGCTCAAGATCTTCACCTAGCTTACAACGCAAAGCTCCAAGCGCATCATTCACCACTTTGGTCTTATCCGCACCAAAGAAGATAATATCGCCTGTTTCAGCGTTAACTTTTTCTGCGATCTGCATCACCGCTTCTTCACCAATAAACTTGGTAATCGGTGATTGCAAACCGTCCATGCCGGCGGCTTTGTCATTCACCTTAATATAAGCCAAACCTTTCGCACCATAAATGCTGACAAACTTGGTATAGCCGTCAATCTGCTTACGTGAAAGCGCTGCGCCACCTTTAACACACATCGCCGCCACTCGGCAGCTCGGGTCATTTGCAGGGCCTGCAAAGACTTTAAAATCGACGTCTTTAACAATGTCTGCAATATCAATCAGCTTGATCGGAATACGCAAATCTGGCTTATCGCTGCCGTAATCACGCATGGCCTCGGCAAACGGCATACGCTGGAATGGCTCAAACTTCACACCCAACATATCGTCAAACAATTGAGTAATCATGCGCTCTGTTAATTGCATGATGTCCTCTTCCTCAACGAAAGAAAGCTCCATATCGATCTGGGTAAATTCAGGCTGGCGGTCTGCACGCAAGTCTTCATCACGGAAACATTTAGCAATCTGATAATAGCGATCAAAACCCGCAACCATTAACAGCTGCTTAAACAGTTGAGGCGACTGAGGCAAGGCAAAAAATTCACCCGGGTAAGTACGGCTTGGCACCAAGTAATCACGCGCGCCTTCAGGTGTTGCCTTGGTTAGAATCGGTGTTTCAAGGTCTAAAAAGCCATTGTCTTCAAGGAAGCGACGGATCTTTGCGCTGGCCTTGGCACGGAAGATAAAGTTTTTTGACAGGTCTTCACGGCGCAAATCGAGGTAACGGTACTTAAGACGAATATTTTCACCCACATCCGTAAACTCGTCGAGCTGGAACGGTGGAGTTTCTGAGGCGTTATTGATCACGATTTCCTTACCCAAAACCTCAAGATCACCTGTTGCCATGCGCGGGTTACGAACCGCTTCATCGCGCATGCGTACGCGACCTGTAATCGTAACCGCATATTCCGAGCGAACACGATCAGCCGTTTCAAATGCTTCAGCAGTATCTGGGTCAAACACCACCTGTACCACACCTTCGCGATCACGAACATCCAAGAAAATAACACCGCCGTGGTCACGACGACGCTGAACCCAACCGCAAAGCGTGATGGTTTGATCCACATATGAATTATCAATAAGGCCGCAATATTCGGTGCGCATAGATGTTTCCAGTTTTACAAATCAAAGTGTCGCATTATAGCGATAACGACTTTTGCAGACACCCTTTCAAGAAAAAAATTGCCATTTTACATGACGATACCGCGGCTTTTTCGTAAAATATGAGCCTAAAATTTGAGGTAGCTATGCTAAAGAAAGATAAAAAGAAGGTCATTGGCGAAGATATGACCGATGCGCAGATTGACCGTTTTGTGCAATATCAACCCACCAGCGCCCAAGACTCTAGCGACTTTTTGTGCCTACAAGCCGCCTACCGCGGCCTACGACTGCACGACTTTGAGCGCTTTTTATCGGGTTTTAGTGCACGGGGTGGACAGTTTGATGCCAAAGATCGTCATGGCAAAACACTGATGGATTACATGAAAGACCATGCTAAATCTGCTGATTACTTGGCTGCTATTCAGTCAGCACAAGCCTAACCGCCTTAATCGGCCTCACCGAGGAGCGTCATGTTTCCACTATTACTCGAGCCAGAAGATCTTGCCCTGTATCTCGGCAAACACCCCAAGCCTGACAATCTCTTAATTGTCGACTTATCTCGCGAATCGGTTTACCAGCAACTGCATGTCCCAGGTGCAGTCTGGCTTGACTTCAAACAGTTGCAATCTGGCCAAGCACCTAAGCCGGGCGGCCTTCCGAATGAGCAAGCTCTAACAACGCTCATGCAAAGCATTGGCCTAAGTGAAGACATGCATGTTATTGCCTACGATGATGAAGGCGGTGGATGGGCTGGACGTTTTTTATGGACACTAGAAATGCTCGGATTCAGCCAGTACTCATACTTAAATGGCGGCATTCATGCGTGGGTTAAATCCGGCTTGCCTGTAGAGGAAACCGCTAACTCGCCTGAGCCAAGTGCGTTCACAGCCACCATTCAAGGCGACGCGATGATTAGCAAAGACGAGATTTTAGCCCAACTCGGTGAGCCGACCTTCGGCATTTGGGATGCGCGCTCGGCAGATGAATTCTCTGGGCACAAAGCATTTGCTCAAAAAGGCGGTCATATTCCAGGAGCCATGCACTATGAATGGACCCGCTTGATGGATGCCAACAGACACTACCGACTTAAAGATCTAGAGCATATTCAAGCCACGTTAAATGACTTAGGCTTGACCCAAGATAAGCTCATTGCAACCCATTGCCAAACCCACCATCGAAGCGGCCTAACATGGCTTGCGGGCAAAATTTTGGGTTATAGCAACATTAAGGCCTACGACGGCTCATGGGTTGAATGGGGCAATGACCCAGACACACCTGTAGAGACATTATTTTAATGAAAGATTTACGCCGCCTCCTACCTGCTAAGCTCCTTACTCGCCTTGCAGGCGGGTTGGCCGCAAGTCGCCAGAGCTTGATCAAAACTCCGTTTATCCACTTTTTTGCTAAGGCTTACAAAATTGATATGAGCCTCGCGCAACGCCCCTCACTGTCTGACTATCATAGCTTTAATGACTTTTTCACTCGCGAGCTAAAACCCGAAGCCAGACCCATTGCTGCAACATCGCTGATTTGCCCCGCCGATGGTGCTATTAGCCAAATTGGCGCCATCGAAGGCGACCAGCTGCTACAAGCCAAAGGCGTCAGCTATTCACTTGAGGCGCTATTAGCCGATGCAGATCTTGCGATGCAATTTATTAACGGTCAGTTTGCCACGGTTTATTTATCCCCTCGAGATTATCACCGCGTGCACATGCCTTTTTTGGGCAAATTGGTTAAAACTCATTATGTCCCGGGGCGTTTATTTTCTGTGGATGACCGAGCTGCGGCGCATATTCCGGGCTTGTTTGCGCGAAATGAGCGCGTCGTATGCGAGTTCGACACTGAATTTGGCCCTGCTGTTGTCATCATGGTTGCGGCGCTTATCGTGGGCGGAATGTCATTGAGCTTCGCCGGTCGAATTGGCCGCCAAGCCCAATTCAAAACCACCGACTACCGTTCCGAGCACATCACACTGGAAAAAGGCGAAGAGCTCGGCCGCTTTTATCTGGGCTCCACCGCCATCATTGTTTTGCCTAAGGGCGCTCCTGCGCTTGATTCAAGCCTTCAAGCAGGACAAAGCGTTACTATGGGCCAAGCTTTTAGCGCGGCAAACACTTAAGGCAGGTGTTGCGATGATTAAAATCACTTTGCGTAATGAGCTGATCGTCCTTGAAACCGAGCTCAAGCAGCTCGACTATTGGCAACGCCCTCAGCCTGAGCCTGAAGCCTTTATGTCCGAAGCGCCCTTTGCCTACGATACGATGGATTTTGCTCATTGGTTGCAGTGGCTTTTCCTTCCGCAAATGCATGCACTACTTGACGGCAACTACCCTCTGCCGCCAAAATCAGACATCGCACCGCTGGCCGAAGAGTTTGTAAAACAAGAACAACTAACTCAACAGCGCTTGGTTAGCATCCTGAAAAAGATAGATGAACTCATCAACGAACTAGGAGAAGGTTAATGTCATCGCAAACGCTAAAAGTCCAGTCTGGCGAAGTTACATTGCACGTCAAAACACAGGGCGATGAAAACAACACCCCAATACTGTTTATTCACGGCTATCCCGATGACCAAGATGTTTGGTCCAAGCAAATTGAGCACTTCGCTAAAACACATTATGTGGTAAGTTTTGATCTTCGCGGCATGGGCCAAAGCACAGCGCCTAAAAGCTCGCGCGCCTACAAACTGCCTATTATCATGCAAGACATTGTCGCTGTTGCCGACGCAACTATTGGCGATAGAAAGTTTCACCTTGTTGGTCATGACTGGGGCTCAGCCATTGGCTGGTTCTTCACGGGTGATCCTGAGCTTGGTGGCAAACGCTTACTCAGCTATACCAGCCTAGCCTGCCCTCATGTTGGCATCTGGATCGAGCTCTTTTTTGAGCGCCTTGGCAGCCTAAAACCCAAAGCTATTTGGCAGGTTCTTCAGCAGATTTTACACTCTTGGTATATCATCTTTTTCCATATCCCTGTCATTTCAACGTTCATCATGAAACGCTACGCCGACCTTGCAGCCTACAAAGTGTTTCAGGGCAATGGCATCAGCGCTGACGACCCTTACCTGCAACATCCAAAACAGCCGGGCTATAACCAAAGCGCCGTTAATGGCATGAATATTTACCGCTGCAATGTGATTCCATTCGTTAAAGCGCCAGCCAAAGGCAGTGTCGATGTACCTGTGCTTCAGCTCGTGCCCGTTGGCGACGCATTCATTGCCGATCATATGTACGACAGCACGGCTGAATATGCCAATAATCTGGAAATGCACCGCCTTGATGCCAAGCATTGGGCGCAACGCGAAGTCCCTGACACCATCAACCAAGTCATGGAAGCGTTTTACCAAAAACTGAGCTAAGCTCAACAAAGCCCTAACGCTTTATTTGCCGCCTCGCTAGCAAGAGCCACGAAGACCCATTTAATCCTCGTGGCTCTTGTTACTTAAGACGCTTACCAATCTTGCGGCTCGGGTAGCTCTATCGCCTCTTACATCGTTAGCACTCTGTTAACTGCGGCAACTCTGGCAA
>JBPEWS010000025.1:0-18614 GCA_052032465.1 Pseudomonadales bacterium | reverse complement strand
TAGCTTTAGCATTAACCATCCCAACGGGTTATCCAATAGAAGCTTTAGACAACCTTGAAGTGCGCGACTTTATCGTGGTGATGACCTTTGCGGTGGTTATGTTCTCTATCCTTGTCCAAGGCTCGACCATCACCCCGATGATCAAAAAAGCGACCACCATTCAACAGCGTTATGAAAACAAGTCCGGCTCCTAATCAGTGAGCCGGTTGCGTAAATCGAGGATAATCACACTAACCGAGTGAGCGTTTTTTTAAGGGGTTTCAAAGCTTGATACTCGTCGAGCATTTGCAACTATGGCATAGTAATTGCTAAATCAAATTTAGTGCCCCACGCATTGACGCACAAAATCATAAAAATAGAGCGCTAGGGTTCCGACTGTTTCGACAGTGTCTGGTCCGAGAGCACTCGACCTCATCGAAGGTTACACGGCGGGATAAAAGCCCGGGAGACTTATGGCAGATTTGCCAGGGTGCTCTAATGTTAACTACCAACGAGGTAATGATGAAACGTATCGCTGCTCTGCTTCTTTCGCTCTTCTTCTTGTCGCCACTTCAAGCGGCTGAACCTTTTAAAGTTTGTTGGTCGATTTATGTCGGCTGGATGCCTTGGGCTATTGGCTCAGAACAAGGCATTGTTGACAAATGGGCAAAAAAATATGGTATTGAAATTGACGTGGTTCAAATCAATGACTATATCGAGTCAATCAACCAATACACCGCTGGAGAATTTGATGCCTGCACCATGACCAATATGGATGCACTCACCATCCCTGCGGCTAGCGGGGTTGATAGCACAGCGCTCATCGTCGGCGATTTTTCAAATGGTAATGACGGCGTCGTGCTCAAAGGCACAGACAAACTCACTGATATCAAAGGCCAAAATGTCAACTTAGTTGAACTCAGCGTCTCCCACTACCTCCTAGCAAGAGCACTTGAATCTGTCGGTATGTCAGAATCAGATCTCAAGGTAGTCAATACGTCTGATGCAGACATGGTCGCTGCTTATAGTACGGCGGATGTCACGTCTGTTGTCACTTGGAATCCGCTTTTAAGTGAGATCATGGCCATGCCAAACAGCTACAAAGTATTTGACTCATCAGACATTCCTGGCGAAATCATTGACTTACTCGTCATCAATACCGACACCTTGGCAGCGCACCCTGAACTGGGTAAAGCCTTAACTGGCGCTTGGTATGAAATGATGGGCATGATGACGGGTGACAGCCCAGAGGCCATCGCAACAAAAACATTCCTAGGCGAAGCCTCAGGTACCGACTTAGCGGGTTATGAAGCGCAGCTTGCCAGCACAGAAATGTTTTATGAGCCAGCTGATGCTGTGGAGCTTACCATGAGCCCGTCGTTGCTAACTACCATGCAAAGTGTTGCCGAGTTCTCTTTCGACCACGGTCTGTTAGGTGAAGGCGCACCAGATGCCGGATTTATCGGAATCGAAATGCCAGCCGGTGTGTATGGTGATGAATCAAATATTCTGTTCCGCTTTAATCCTGACTTCATGCTGATGGCCGCTGAAGGCAAACTATAATTTCCTGACGGAGTAGGAAGGACGATGCGCCTCATCAATCGAATGCCCTCGCGGCCCGTTCAATTTGCATTGGGCGCATTACCCTTCGTTATTCTAATCTGCTTATATCTTTATGGCTCTCATGCTCGCCTTGCAGAAAACCCTAAAGATAAAATTTTGCCAAGCATAACGCAGATGGCTGAATCGATAGATCGTCTTGCCTTTGTTCCAAGTAAGCGAACCGGTGAATTATTGTTTTGGAAGGACACCGTGAGCAGCTTAAAACGTCTTGCTTGGGGTGTAGGCATTGCGGCATTAATCGGGCTATTTATCGGCATTGTGATTGGCGCAATCCCACTGTTTAATGTCACTTTTTCTCCATTTTTCACCGCAATTGCCATGGTCCCTCCGATCGCGCTGCTGCCCATACTGTTCATCGTATTTGGCCTAGGAGAAGTGGCTAAGATCATCCTCATCATTGTCGGCATTACCCCATTCTTGATTCGCGACATGCAAAAGCGCGCGATGGAAATTCCGCGTGAACAATTGATTAAGGCACAAACTTTAGGTGCAAATACCGCTCAAATCATTAACCGAGTCATATTGCCGCAAGTCTTGCCTCGATTAATTGATTCCGTTCGGCTGGCATTGGGAACCGCATGGCTGTTTCTCATATCGGCTGAAGCCATCGCCTCCACTGAAGGCTTGGGCTATCGCATTTTCTTAGTGAGGCGCTACCTCTCCATGGATGTCATTATCCCTTATGTGCTGTGGATCACGTTACTCGCCTTTGCTTTAGACTTTGCCTTAAGGCTGGTGAATAAAAGGCTATTCCCTTGGTATGGAAAAGAGTAAGCCATGATTGAAGTCAAAAACCTTTGGAAGCGCTACGGGGATAATGTCATTCTTGAGAACGTCAATGTCACGGTCAACGACGGAGAATTTATTACCTTGGTTGGCACCTCAGGCTGCGGCAAAAGCACTTTTCTCAAACTCTTATTAGGCTCTGAAACGCCTTCTCAGGGCGGGCTATTTATTGATGGTAAACCTCTAATTGCAGAGCCGAATCCTGAGCGCGGTATCGTCTTCCAGCAATATTCTGTTTTTCCGCATCTGCGCGTCCTCGACAATGTCATCATGGCGGCTAGCTTTCGGCAAAGTCATTTTACCGGCCGGCTGTTCTCAACCCGAAAAAAGCTCGCCGAAGACGAAGCCGCTGAGCTTCTTCATCAAGTTGGTCTGGGTCATGCGCTCAAGCAATACCCACATGAACTCTCTGGAGGCATGCGTCAGCGTCTTGCCATTGCTCAAGCTTTGATCAGCAAACCCCGTGTTTTATTACTTGATGAGCCTTTTGGCGCACTCGATCCTGGCATCCGAAAAGATATGCACCAGCTGTTATTATCACTTTGGCAAAAACACCAGCTGACCGTGTTCATGGTCACTCATGATCTTAAAGAGGGTTTTTACTTGGGCACGCGACTCTGGGTGTTTGATAAGGTTCGACATGACCCCCAATCTCCACATGCTTTTGGCGCTCGTATTACCTATGACATCCCTGTCGGGCGAACCGAACAAACACTTTTTAACCAGATAGAAGAGCAGATTAGCCCGATTTATCAACCCGAACTTACCGCAGATACACCTAACTCATGAAATCCATCATTAAATCTTTGCAATACTCGACTGAGCTACCCTATGGCAGCCACTGGTCGCTGACAATGAGACGTCATACTTTTATGAAACTCAATGTCGCAAACCCTGCCAATGTCGGCATGTTATTTTACAACCCAGACAATCTCTTCGAGCGTTACAATGCCCCTGACACCCTGAAATGCCAACACACTTTTAAACTCACCAAAGGCCATTGCCTTTATTCCGATATGGGAAGAATTTTTGCCTCCGTAGTCGCCGATAGCTTTGGCTGGCATGATACGGTTTGCGGTAATAGCCATGCGCATCACGTTAGTGAGCGTTGGGGGGCGCGTGATTATCAACACCACCTCAATGATTGGCATCAAAATGGTTATGATGCATTTTGTGTTGAGCTAGAAAAATACGGTTTAAAAGCAGCCGATATGGCCGCCAATATCAATTGGTTCAGTCAAGTCACCACAGACCAAAATGGCGCACTGAGTTTGCAAAAGCCGCCGTCAGGCTCGGCTGAAGTCATACTGCGCTTTGAAATGGACACCTTGGTCATACTTCACACCTGCCCTCACCCATTAAATACCGAGAGTGAATACCCCAAAGGTCAGGTGAAAATTGAGCTGGGTAAGGCTTATCCTGCAACCGAAGATGACTTTTGTCGAACCTCATGCGAGCAAAACCAGCGCGGGTTTGAAAACAACGCTTTGTACTATATGGGGCTTTAACATGGCCGCAGTAAACGAGACAAAAACAATGAACATGCCAAAACAATGTGCTCCATTCAATCCGCTCAAAGGAGGCGCATAATGAGCACCTCCCCTCATATCCTGCAAAAAGGTGAGTCAAACATCATCATGGCAGGTGATTATTTTATAGGAACCCTGCCCAAAGGCTCTATCACTCGACTTATTGATGTCGAAGGTAATCAAGCGGCTGATACGCTGTTTTATAATGCTAAATATCCAGAGGAGCGCTACAGCGCTATGGATACGATTCGCGAACAGGGTAATGTGTACTTATCAACGGGCACGATACTGCGCTCTAATTTAAACCAACCGATGCTAGAAATTACGGATGATACCTGTGGACGCCACGATACCTTAGGTGGAGCTTGCGCGACGGAAAGCAATACCGTTCGTTACTCACTTGAAAAACGTCATATGCATGCTTGTCGCGACAGTTGGATGCTGGCTCTAGCAGAGCACCCAGAATTCGGTATCGACAAGCGCGATATCACTCACAATATTAACTTTTTTATGAATGTCCCGATCAGTGTTGATGGTGGCCTTAAATTTGATGATGGCATCTCAGGGCCGGGGAAATACGTCGAGTTTAAAGCGCTGATCGATATTGTTATTTTAATTTCAAATTGCCCGCAGATGAACAATCCTTGCAGCGGCTATAACCCAACGCCTATTGAAATAAACCGCATAGGCTAAGTTAATCACACTTCAGCGGACGACCGTTGTCGTAAGAAAATGTCAGGACGACCTGACAAGAAGTGAGCATGATAAAAAAAGTCTTAATCGCCAATCGAGGCGCTATTGCCACGCGTATCATCCGCACGCTGAAGCGCCTTGGAATCACCTCTGTTGCTGTTTATGCAGAGCAAGATCGCCATAGCCTACATGTTCGTCAAGCTGATGAAGCGTATAGCCTTGGTGAAGGTGGCGCCGCTGAAACCTATCTTAATCAAGAGGCAATTCTTGGCATCGCAAAGCAATCTGGAGCGGATGCGATACACCCAGGATACGGCTTTTTAAGCGAGAACCCCATATTTGTTCAAGCCTGTGACCAAGCTGGGATCCGCTTTATTGGCCCAAGTGCCAATCATATTGAACAGTTCGGCCTAAAGCACACCGCCAGAGCACTTGCTGAGCAAGCAAATATCCCTCGAGTTCAAGGCAGCGAATTACTCAACTCCCTTGAAGATGCGCTTAGTGTAGCCGAGCAAATTGGCTATCCCATTATGCTTAAAAGCACCGCTGGTGGTGGCGGAATCGGCATGAAAGCCTGTTTTAGTGCCCAAGAATTGGCAGACACCTTTCAGAAGGTGAAGCACCTTAGCCAGCAAAACTTTGCTAATGACGGGGTGTTCATCGAGCAATTCATTGAACACGCCCGACATATTGAAGTACAAATTTTAGGTAACGGCGTAGATCAAGTGATCGCGGTGGGTGAGCGCGACTGCTCAGCCCAAAGGCGAAACCAAAAAGTCCTTGAGGAATGCCCTGCTCCCAATCTCAGTGAAGCGACTCGCCTCGCCTTATATCAGGCCGCCGAATCGCTATTGAGCACGGTAAACTATCAAAATGCAGGCACTGTTGAATTCATCTTAGATGCCAAAACGCAGGCCTTTTATTTTCTTGAAGTGAATACTCGTCTGCAAGTAGAACACGGTGTCACCGAGGCAGTTTATGATGTGGACTTAGTGCAATGGATGATTGAAATCGCACAAAACCCAGGATGTGATCTACAACACTTACGTCATCAAAAACCCTCAGGCCACGCGATTCAAGCGCGACTTTACGCCGAGGATCCCTATAAAAACTTTCAGCCTAATGCGGGCTTAATCACGCACCTTTGCTGGCCTGAACGAGAAGGCCTAAGAGTAGATCACTGGATCGAGGCAGGCATTGCCGTTCCGTCGAGCTTTGACCCCATGTTAGCCAAAATAATTGCTCACCAACCCACCCGTGAAGAGGCTTTGCAGCAACTTGGGGCGGCCTTGAATGATACCAGCATTTACGGCATTGAAACGAACCTCGACTATTTAGGTGAGCTCATTAATGACGAGGCGGTCACCCAAGCGAAAATTACCACCCGATACCTTGATCATTTTGATTATCAACCAACACGAATCGACGTGTTAAGAGCTGGCACACAGACCACCATTCAAGACTATCCTGGACGCAGCGGCTTTTGGGATATAGGCGTGCCCCCTTCAGGTGCTTTCGACTCACTTAGTTTTCGTATCGGCAATCAGCTACTCGGTAACGCCGAGGATGCTGCAGGTTTAGAAATCATCATTGATGGGCCACATCTTAAATTCAGCCAAAATACCACGATCATCCTCACTGGAGCGACGATCCATGCCGTAATTGACAATAATGAGGTACCCATGTTTCAAGCTTGGCCAGTGATGGCTGGGCAAACGCTAAAACTGGGCAAAATTATTGGCCAAGGCACGCGCAGCTATTTATGTATTGCTGGTGGTCTTTCCTGTCCTGACTATCTTGGATCAAAAGCAACTTTTAGCCTCGGGCAATTTGGCGGGCACGCAGGGCGTGCACTACAGGTCGGGGATGTTCTGCACTATTCATGTTCTGCTGATAAACCCCTCTCCCTTGACACAAATACTCAAAACGTGGCGCCCGCATACACTCAAGACTGGGAAATCAGAGTGATGTACGGCCCTCATGGCGCACCTGACTTTTTTACCCCCAAAGACATTGAGCAATTCTTCGAGCATATCTGGGAAGTCCATTACAACTCCAGTCGAACAGGCGTTCGCTTAATCGGCCCAAAGCCCGAATGGGCTAGAAAAGATGGTGGCGAGGCGGGCATGCACCCATCCAATATTCACGACAATGCTTATGCATTCGGAAGTGTAGATTTCACAGGAGACATGCCCGTCATTCTAGGCCCTGATGGCCCTTCTTTAGGTGGTTTTGTTTGCCCTGCCACCGTCATCAAAGCCGATTTATGGAAATTAGGACAACTTAAAGCAGGTCATCGACTGCGCTTTACTCTGGTGGAATATGATACGGCGTTGATGCTTTATCAGGATCAGCAAGCATGGCTAACTTCCTTAGCACCCAATCAGGCCAATGAGCCTTTTAAGCCGACTTTACCCAAATTACAATCATGGCAAGAGAGCTCACCCATCATCGCCCAACTTGAAAAAGAAACTGCCGGTGAAACAGTGACTTATCGGGCAGCAGGAGACCAGTTCTTGCTCATCGAGTATGGCGCTCATCAGCTGGATATCGCGCTGCGCTTTCGGGTTCATGCGGTTATGCAGGCCGTAAAACAAGCATCGCTTGAAGGCGTTCTTGAACTTACACCGGGTATTCGCAGCTTACAGGTTCATTTTGACGCCAATCAACTCTCCAGAGAGCGCTTGCTATCGGCGCTTTTCTCAATTGAATCTCGCCTAAAAGACGAGTTGCTTTCAATGGAAGTGCCTTCACGAATCATACATTTACCGCTTTCATGGGATGACCCTGCCTGCCAGGAAGCCATTGAGCGCTACGATAAATCGGTTCGTGCTGATGCGCCGTGGTTTCCAAGTAATATCGAGTTTATACGACGAATTAATGGCCTTACTTCTGTTCAGGAAGTCAAAGACATCGTATTTAGCGCCTCCTACTTGGTGATGGGTTTAGGCGATGTGTATTTAGGCGCACCTGTCGCTACGCCTCTTGACCCTCGTCATCGACTGGTGACCACAAAATATAACCCAGCGCGAACATGGACCGCGGAAAACTCGGTAGGCATTGGCGGCTCATACCTATGCATTTATGGCATGGAAGGCCCAGGTGGGTATCAATTTATTGGCCGAACCCTACAAATGTGGAACCGCTATCAGCAAAGAGAACCTTTTGATCAGCCTTGGTTACTCCGATTTTTTGACCAAATTCGCTTTTATGAGGTCGCTACCGAGGAATTAACAGACATTCGCCAACAATTCCCAGTTGGCCAATACCCTATTCGAATTGAGCCGACCACCTTCTCATTGCAGTCTCATCAAGCTTATTTAGCCGAAAACAAAGCAGCGATTACTCAGTTTGAAATGCAAAGGCAAAAGGCTTTCGAGCAAGAGCTTCAACGATGGCATGACACGGGACAATTCCATTTTAAGGCGGCTAACCAACAACAAAAAACACACAAATCAGACTGGCCTGAATCTAGCCTTGTAATCAACAGCCCAGTTTCAGGCTCTGTCTGGAAGCTACCGATCAATGAGGGACAGTCCATCCAAGAGGGTGACACGCTGGCTTTGCTGGAGTCAATGAAAATGGAGATCCCTATACTTGCTGATAATTCAGCGACTATCCAAAAAATTCTTGTAAGCGAAGGCGAACAAATTCACGCCGGCCAAGCCCTTATCGTATTGGAGGAAACACCGTGATATATACCATTGAAACACTACAACAAGCCTATCAAACGGGAGAAATCACCCCCATACAACTATTCGACCAGCTTTTTGAGGCTATTGCCAAAGATCATGACTACAACGCGTGGATCAGCTTGTTAAACAAAGAGCAAATCGCTGCCTTTATCGATGCACTTGGCCCTGCGCCAGCACCACATCAGCCCTTATGGGGCATTCCTTTTGCTGTTAAAGACAATCTTGATCTTAAAGATTTGCCGACAACGGCGGGCTGCCCTGAGTATCAGTTTATGCCCAAAACACATGCTCATGTTGTACAAAAACTCATCGATGCGGGTGCAATTCCCGTCGGTAAAACCAATATGGATCAATTCGCCACAGGTTTAAATGGAACACGCTCACCCTACGGTATCTGCAAGAATGCCAAGTACAAGGAACTGATCAGCGGAGGATCGAGTTCTGGCTCGGCTGTTTCGGTGGCTTTAGGACATGTAGTGTTCAGCTTAGGTACAGATACCGCCGGTTCAGGACGAGTGCCAGCGGCTCTTAATGGCTTGGTCGGCTTAAAACCCACCCGAGGACTACTCTCTAATTCAGGACTGGTTCCTGCCTGCCAAAGCCTAGATAGCATCAGTATTTTTGCACATACTGTGGCCGATGCTGCTTGCGTTTTAGCCATTGCTCAAGGTGAAGATCAAAGCGATCCATACAGTCGCCCCAACCCGTATCACAATCATCCCCGCTACCAAGGGCTCCCAAAAAACGTATCGGACATTAAGCTCGGTATTATTCCAGAAGCACAACTTGCCTTTTTTGGCGATAACGACTATCAAAATGCCTACCAGACAGCGCTAGATAACTTGCGTCAGCAAGGATTTAGCCTGATCGAAATCGATTATCAATGCTTTAATGAGGCTGCCCTGCTGTTATACGAAGGCCCTTGGGTTGCAGAGCGTTATGTCGCTATCGAATCGATGATCACATCAAAACCTGAAGCTATCGAGCCAACGGTGCGTCAAATTATCCAAGGCGGAGCCGAGCTCAAAGCGAGCGACGCCTTCAAGGCACAGTATCGATTAGAGTCGCTTAAAAAGCGCTGCTATCAACAACTTGAGCGAGTCGATGCCATGCTCACACCAACCATCGGCAAAGCTTATCGAATCGATGAATTATTAGCCGAACCAATCCAAGCGAACTCTAATTTAGGCTATTACACCAACTTCATGAACTTGCTCGACTTAAGCGCTATCGCCATACCAGCGGGCAAAACTGAACACGAAGTTCCTTTTGGCATCACCCTGTGCAGCTTTGCCTTTCATGATCAACGCTTAATCGCTCTGGCGAACCAGCTTAATCAAGACTCCTCACCCGACATGGTCAGTGCAGACAATAAAACGATTCCTGTCGTTGTATGTGGTGCGCACCTTGAGGGTATGCCGCTCAATTGGCAATTAAAAGATCGAGGCGCAACACTGATCAAAACCTGCCAAACTCAACCTTGCTACCGACTCTATTTACTCAATGACCCGCCGCCATTATTACGTCCCGCGCTTGTCAAACAACGCCACGGAGAAAAGGGTATTGCTGTTGAAGTTGAGGTTTGGGCTGTCCCTACCGAGAACTTTGGCAGTTTTGTCACCGAAATCCCTGCACCTTTAGGGATCGGCAAAGTTTTATTAGACGATGGTTCATCAATTAGCGGGTTTATCTGTGATGATTACGGGCTAGAGGGTGCCACTGATATCAGCAAATTCGGAACATGGCGCCGCTTTATTGCCAGTCGAAAGGAAAAGTCAAAAAAAGCATAAGGATAAAAACAAAAAAAAGGAGGCCAAGGCCTCCTTTTTTATGCGCAAATGAGTCTGCCTAGCTCAAAAAAGCCAAGCGTTGATCATATCGCGGTGCTTAGTCTTCTAGTACAAAAGTGACTTTTAGAAGAACGCGAAATTCAACAATTTTGCCGTCTTCCACTTTGGCTTCTTGGCTAGCAACCCAAGCACCTTTAACATTTTTAAGGGTTTGGTTAGCTCGCTCAACACCTGTTTTTACAGCGTCCTCGAAGCTGACTGCTGATGATGCTTTAACTTCGGTAATTCTTGCTACTGACATGGTTTTACTCCTAGTTTTACAATGTTGTTAGCTGAGAATAGCGCTTGCTAGAGAGCCTAGCAAGCTTCACATCGTAAAGTTTTTTTACGCAAAATCTTCTAGCTCAACCCAGCGCTCCATAGCCAGATCCAATGCTTGTTGGCATTGATGCAATTGCTCGCCCAATTGAGCAAGCTCGGCGTGATTTGCCAGAACCTCAGGCATTTGCATTTGGTTTTCCAACGATTCAATTTGAGCTTCTAAGTCTGCCATTTTTTCAGGCAGAGCATCCAGCTCTCTTTGGTCTTTATAGCTAAGTTTTTTGGCTTTCTTATCGACTTTGGTCGGCTCAGAAGGCGCAACTTGGTTAGATGTTGCAGTGCTTTGGGTATCGTCCGCTGTAAAGGCTTCTTTTGGCGTAATCACACGGCGCTGGCGTAACCAGTCTTGGTACCCTCCGACGTAATCATTGACCACCACATCACCATACTCATTGTGCTCAAACACCAACGTATTAGTCACAATATTATCCAAGAAGGTTCGGTCATGGCTAATCATTAACAAGGTGCCATCGAACTCTACCAATAGAGACTCCAATAGCTCTAGGGTATCAATATCAAGGTCATTGGTTGGCTCGTCCAAAACCAAAACATTTAATGGCTTGGTGAATAACTTGGCCAGTAATACCCGATTTTTTTCCCCACCCGATAATGCAGAAACTGGGGTTCTTGCTCGCTCAGAGGAAAACAAAAAGTCCTGCAAATAACTCATCACATGCTTTTGTTGCCCATTCACCGTGATGTAATCACTGCCTTCACGGATATTATCAACAATACTTAGGTTCTCATTTAATTGGCTGCGAAGTTGGTCTAAGTAAGCAATCTCAAGGTTATGTCCGAACTTAAGCTTACCTTCGCTTGGCTCTAGTTGGTTCAGCAAAAGGCGAACAAGCGTAGTTTTACCTGCACCATTTGGCCCAATGATCCCCACCTTATCGCCACGCAAAATATGCGTATTGAGCTCACGAAACAGCCACTGCTCATCCCAGCGATAACCCACATCAGTTGCTTCAACAATGTTTTTACCTGAGCGAGACGTGACGGCCAGTTTCATATTGGCAGAGCCCACTGTTTCTCGGCGCTGCTTACGCTCTTCTCGCATTTTTTTTAGCGCACGAACTCGTCCCTCGTTGCGCGTTCGACGTGCTTTGATGCCTTGGCGAATCCACACCTCTTCTTGCGCAAGTTTTTTATCAAACTCACTGTTTGCCTTATCTTCGGCATCCAGTTGCTGTTGCTTTTTTTCTTGGTAATAGGCGTAATTTCCGTTGAAATTCGCCAATTGTCCGCGATCTAACTCGATAATCCGCGTTGCTACTTTATCAATAAAAGCGCGGTCGTGACTGATAAAAAACAAGGCGCCTTCAAAGCCCAATAAGATGGATTCAAGCTGATCAATCGACTCAATATCCAAATGGTTAGTCGGCTCATCTAAAAATAAGATATCGGGTTGAGTAAATAACGCTCTGGCCAACATAACGCGGCGCTTTCGCCCACCTGACAAATCAGCAAATACCGCCTCACCATCGAGCTCTAATTGCTGTAAAACCTGTGTCACCTGATGTTCAATCACCCAAGCGTTTTCTTGGTCAATAAGATTCAACAGCTGATCAATATGCTGCTGCTCAGATGGTGTAATCTCGGGTTTCTGACTGAGCGTTTGGTAGGTTTTGATCGCGTTTAATGCTTCTTTTTTGGCATCCGCCACCATTTCAAAAACCGTCGCATCATGACCTTCAGGCACTGATTGATCCAAAATGGCAAAGCTTAAACCATCATCAAAGACAAGCTCGCCATCATCGGGTTTAATTTGCTGAGTAAGCACCTTTAAAAAGCTGGTTTTTCCTTCACCATTGCGGCCGATCAAGGCCACACGCTCACGCGCTTGAAGCGTAAAATCAACATGATCGAGTAAGGGCTTTAAACCAAAAGCCAATTGCACATTTTTTGCATTAATGAGCATCATTTAATCTCTTGGCGCATAACTAAATACATCAGAATAGGTCTGCTCAGGCACTAAACCCTGTGGCAATAACGCATCATAAATAGCATATACCATCGGTGGCGAACCGGCGAGATAGACATCAAATTGGCTTAAATCGCCCAAATCCTCTATTACTGCCTCATGAAGCCAGCCTTTTCTTCTCGCCACGCTGTCTTCATCCGAAACCAAGGCTTCGAGCACAAACTGATTATTTTTTGCACAAATTTGCTCAGCTTGCTCAAGAAGATATAAATCATCTGATGTTCGCCCACCCCAATACAAATATACGGGATGCTCCAGCGTTTGCTCTTGTAAGAACAGTAACTTGCTCTGACAGCCTGAATAACCCGTTGAACCCGCGATCATCAAAACAGGACGTTTTGGTGGCTCAGATAGGGTTGCATCGCCATATGGCAAAGATACATCAACCTGCTCTTGATTAAGCAACGCATTAATCACCGTGATTGCATTTGAGTTAGCATCGTCAACACGGATATGAAGCTCAAGGAGCTGTTGATCTTGTGGCGCTGAGGCAATGGAATAGGCATAAACCTCGCCCTCTAAATGCAGCATACAATACTGCCCTGCATCTCTTTGAACGGGCTCAGGAAGGCTTAATTGCACCTGATAAACATTGTGGTTAAGTAAGTTGGTCGAGTCGATCGTCGCTCGCACCGAACGGGTTGGATTGGTCATAATTTATTTCTTAAAAATTCCGAGGTCGTCCCACATTTCATCAACACGCTGTTTGACGTCAGCAGACATTTGTATTGGCTCGCCCCACTCTCGCTGGGTTTCTCCTGGCCATTTATTGGTCGCATCCAGCCCCATTTTAGAACCTAATCCTGCCACAGGCGAGGCAAAATCTAGGTAGTCGATAGGCGTGTTTTCAACCATGACCGTATCGCGGGCCGGATCCATTCGCGTGGTGATTGCCCACATCACATCCTCCCAGTTGCGAGTATCCACGTCATCGTCCACCACAATCACAAACTTGGTGTACATAAACTGTCGCAAAAACGACCAAACACCCATCATGACGCGCTTCGCATGCCCTGAATATTGTTTTTTCATGCTCACCACCGCCATGCGATAAGAACAGCCCTCAGGGGGTAAATAAAAATCGACAATCTCAGGGAATTGCTTTTGCAAAATCGGTACGAACACCTCATTGAGAGCAACACCCAAAATCGCTGGCTCATCAGGTGGTCGGCCCGTGTAGGTGCTGTGATAAATAGGATCTTTTCGGTGAGTAATTTTTTCAATGGTGAACACTGGGAAGCGCTCAACTTCATTATAGTAACCGGTGTGATCCCCAAAAGGCCCTTCTGGAGCAAGCTCATCTGGGTAGATATGTCCTTCAAGAACAATTTCAGCACTCGCAGGCACATGTAAATCTGCATGCGTGCAAGGCACGATCTGCGTTTTTTCATTGCGCAGTAAACCCGCAAAACCATACTCTGATAAGGTGTCCGGAACTGGCGTTACCGCGCCCAAAATCGTAAATGGATCAGCGCCTAAAATCACGCTAACAGGAAAGGGCTTGTCGGGGTACTTATCGCGAAACTCTTTATAATCTAGTGCGCCACCGCGATGGCTAAGCCAGCGCATAATGACCTTGTTTTTTGCGATCACTTGCTGGCGATAAATGCCCAAATTTTCGCGATCCTTAAGGCCCTTGGTCACAACCAAGCCCCAAGTGATCAACGGGCCTGCATCACCCGGCCAACAGGTTTGCACAGGAAGCCACTGGTTCAAATCAATTTCATCGCCAGTAAGTTGCACTTCTTGACATGGCGCCTTGCTCACGACTTTTGGCGAAATATTCAATGCCTGGCGAAACTTGGGCAGCTTAGATAGCGCATCTTTGAAGCCTTTCGGCGGCTCGGGCTCTTTCAAAAAGGCCAGCAATTTGCCCACGTCACGCAAGGCTGTTACATCATCTTGACCCATGCCCATCGCCACGCGCTTAGGCGTACCGAATAAATTGGCTAATACGGGCATGTTATAGCCTTTGACGTTTTCAAACAAAAGCGCCGGCCCTTGTGCGCGCAACGTGCGATCACAAATTTCTGTCATTTCTAATACTGGCGAAATTGGCTGCTTGATTCGTTTTAATTCGCCCGCTTTTTCCAAAACAGCGATAAAGGCACGTAAATCTTTCATAAACTCACAACTATCTCATTCAATTTTCTTTAAGTTATCCACTGATATCGAGGTTTTCCACAAAACCTGTGGATAACTTTGTGCATAAACCTGCGAAAAACAGGTGAAACCCAAGTATGACAACGCCTGTCACAAATTGATCAATTTTTGACCAAATAAAAAACCTTTATTTTTCAACAACTTATTTTATTTCTTAATGCTTTCAGGCACTTATCTTTGTCAAGGCGAATTGGTGCATTTTTCTGACGCTTTGTTGATAACTTCCGACTAAGTGTCTGAAAAACTTTAAAAACACCGCCTAAAAAAAGATAATTTTCTTTTTTAGGCGGCTCATTTTCGAAGAAAAACCCTGCTATCGCCTAGGTTTTTGGCAGGGTAACTCCCGTTTGCCCCTGATACTTACCACCACGATCTTTATACGAGACTTCGCAGACCTCGTCAGACTCGAAAAACAGCATTTGCGCTACGCCTTCATGGGCATAAATTTTTGCAGGAAGGTTGGTGGTATTCGAAAATTCTAACGTAACATGCCCCTCCCATTCTGGCTCAAGTGGCGTAACATTCACGATGATACCGCAGCGAGCGTACGTTGATTTACCTAAACAAACCGTCAAAACATTACGAGGAATTCGAAAATACTCCACCGTTCTGGCTAGCGCGAATGAATTAGGCGGAATAATGCAGACGTCACTTTTCACATCCACAAAACTCTTTGGGTCGAAATCTTTTGGATCGACAATAGCCGAATTGATATTGGTAAACACCTTAAACTCATCTGAACAGCGCACATCATAGCCATAGCTAGAAGTGCCATAGGAGATGAGTCGGCCCTTGTCCGCGCAATGCTTCACCTGACCCGCTTCAAATGGTTCAATCATCTGCTGCGTTTGCGCCATGCGTTTGATCCATCGATCCGATTTAATTGACATAATTTCTTCCTATTAAAACTGCTGAAAGTGTACCCACTCACTACTACGCTGTCACTACGACAAGCTCGCTATTGTGTTGTCACTCTGATACTTGGCTGAGGTGCAAGGTCACGCATAGCAATAGCGATCGATACTTTTTCAGCGATCATTCGGTATCTCTGCGCGATATTTCCTTCAGGCTCTGACAAGGTGATCGGGCGACCTGCATCCCCTTGCTGGCGGATAGCCATTTGCAAGGGCAACTGGCCGAGTAGCTGTGCACTATAATCATCAGCTAAACGCTGACCACCTTGCGCACCAAAAATAGACTCTTCATGCCCGCATTTAGAGCAAATATGCACCGACATGTTTTCAACAATCCCCAAAACCCCAATGCCAACCTTCTCAAACATCTCTATGGCTTTTTTAGCATCCAGCAACGCCAAGTCTTGAGGCGTCGTCACTACAACGGCCCCAACAATCGGTATCTGTTGAGCCATCGTTAATTGGATATCACCCGTTCCCGGTGGCAGGTCAATCAATAAATAATCTAAATCTGGCCAAAGGGTCTGATTCAGCATCTGCATCAAAGCGCCCGATGCTTTCGGACCACGCCAAACCGCTGGGGTTTTCTCGGTCATCAGATTGCCCATGCTTAAGGTGTAAATCCCCTCACTCTCAATAGGCACAAAATACTTGCCCTCTTCAACGCCCGGCCGCTGATCATCCGCGATACCAAAGAGGTGCGGAATACTTGGCCCATAAATATCAGCATCCAACACGCCCACGCGAGCACCTAATTGGCTTAAAGCCGCCGCTAAATTCGCTGAGGTCGTCGACTTACCGACCCCGCCTTTACCCGAGGCGATGGCAATAATGTTTTTCACTCTCGGCAATGGCGGCTTGTTTTTTTGCGCGGCATGAGCCCGCACCAAGGTCTCGACTTGCACCGTGCTGATTTGGGCTAATTCCTGCTCAAAGGCGTGCGAGAAAAAGCCTAAACACAACCGGTGATCTGATAAAAAATTGGCTTCGCTGATACCAAGCTCAGTTAAGGTGGCGGGCAAGGAAGAAAAGGGGAATCTAAGTAAATCAGGCGAGTTTTGTGACATAAAGGCACCAAAATAGGGCAAAAAACTGGGATATTGCTTTGAAAATTGTTTTGTTTCACTCTATATTAGCATTGATTTGACGCTTTTACAGAAAAAGCGGGCAAGACAAAGTAATCACTTTGGCACGGTTCGTGCTACTGTGTTTCACAACTAACTTAGGAGATTCTTAAATGAAAAAACAACTTTTAGTAACTACTCTAGCGGCGGCTATGGCTGCAACTTTCGCACCAGCAACTCAAGCAGCTGAAATCAGCGCTTCTGCAGGTGTTTCAAACTTCTACTTGTGGCGTGGTCTTAACCTAAGCGCAGCACAAGATGCTTCAGGCCTAGTTGGCGGTGCACCAGCTGTTTGGGGTGATATCAATGTTGCTGAAGGTCCTGTATATGCAGGTATGTGGACTTCATCTGGTGATGAAGCATATGGTACAGAATATGACCTATACGTTGGTGCTGGCCACAGCATTGATGATTTCTCTTTTGATATCAGCTACTGGACTTATGTATACCCAGGTCTAGATGCAGGTGCAGGTGAAGTTGCTGACGTTATCGGTTCTATTGGTTATGGTCCTGTTTCTTTCAGCGCTTACCACTCAGTTGGCGACAACGACGGTGCTGACAATGCATTTACATACTTCACACTAGCTGGTGGCTACGAAGACTTCAGCGCATTGGTAGGTTACCACACTGAAGACGGCGCAGTTGCTGAGTACTGGCACTTGGACTTGGGCTATAGCTACAACGACAGCCTAGGTTTCACGCTAGTTCTTCCTCTTTCTCAAGAAGAAGCGGGTAACGGTTACAACGACCCAATGTTCAACGTATCTTATAGCCTTCCAATCGATCTATAAGCCGTTGTTTGGTCGTATATAAGTACATATATACACCACGCTTAAATAGCGAAATAAAAAAGAGCCGCAAATTGCGGCTCTTTTTTTATCTATCAATTTATCTTATTGATTAAAGCATGCCCTGATCAATAATAAACTGCTTGATCGACTCTACACCTTCACCTGCCTTGATGTTGGTAAAAACGAATGGCTTTTCACCACGCATCATTTTTGCATCTCGATCCATGACCTCTAAGCTTGCACCAACGTATTGGGCAATATCGATCTTGTTAATAATTAATAAATCAGATTTCGTGATACCCGGCCCCCCTTTGCGCGGAATCTTATCACCTGCTGAGACGTCGATCACATAAAGCGTCAAATCCGATAATTCGGGACTAAAAGTCGCGCTCAAGTTATCACCTCCGCTTTCAATAAAAACAACGTCTAAGCCATCAAAACGCTGCTGCAAATCTTCAACAGCTGCAAGGTTCATCGAGGCATCTTCACGAATCGCTGTGTGAGGACAACCGCCCGTTTCAACACCCATGATACGCTCTTGTTCCAACGCCTCATGGCGGATCAAAAACTGCTGATCTTCCTTAGTGTAAATATCATTGGTAACAACAGCGATATTGAACTCATCGCGCATTGCCAGACAAAGCTCACGCAGCAAGGCGGTTTTACCTGAGCCTACTGGCCCACCAATACCAACACGTAAAACTTGCTTCATAAAATAGTCTCCATAGAAAAATTAGGAACGAAATAATCGTGAATATTGAGTTTCATGCAAGCTGCTCATCATCACTTGCATCGGCGACATCCGGCCTAGCTCAGTATCATGACACTGCTTAGCCGTTATAATCGCAGCTTGTAGCGGCTCATTGAGTTGGAGTAATAGTCGTTGACCTTGGGTTTGTCCCAATGGTAACAGCTTGATTGCGGCGGCAATTTGGTTTTCAAGCCAACTCCAGGCTAAACCCTCAAGTGCTTGCTCAAGGCTGATTTGCCATTGCCAACATGCCAATGTAAAAGCGCTCACCCAGTCTAGTGGCTGCTCACTTAGCTCAAAGCCCTCAGGTAATGGCTGGCGGGCATGCCCCTCGACTTGGCTTAATAATCGCATTAATGCCTTAGCCATCAGGGTGCTTTCCAGCGATAATTCCTTTGTTTCACGAGCCGC
>JBPEWS010000249.1:0-2185 GCA_052032465.1 Pseudomonadales bacterium | reverse complement strand
GTGGTCTATGATAAATACCCTGAGATTGGTGGCCTACTAACTTTTGGTATTCCGCCATTTAAGCTGGAAAAAGAAGTGATGATTCGTCGTCGCGAAGTTTTCGAAGGCATGGGTGTTGAGTTTAAGTTAAATACAGAAGTGGGCAAGGACGTTGATTTTGCCACTCTGTATGAGCAATATGATGCCGTCTTCCTTGGTATGGGCACTTACACGTATATGAAAGGTGGCTTCCCGGGTGAAGACTTAGACGGTGTTTACGATGCATTGCCATTTTTGATCTCAAACATTAACCGCGTTATGGGCTATGAAAAGCAAGCAGAAGACTTCATTAGCATGGCAGGTAAGCGCGTGGTTGTTTTAGGTGGTGGTGATACCGCTATGGACTGTAACCGTACCAGTATTCGCCAAGGCGCGGATGCGGTGATCTGTGCGTATCGTCGTGATGAGGCGAATATGCCAGGCTCTGTCCGTGAAGTAGTGAATGCCAAAGAAGAAGGTGTTCAGTTTATGTTCAACCGTCAGCCACTTGAAGTGATTGGTGAAAATGGCAAAGTTGTTGGTGTGAAATTAGCAACAACCGAGTTGGGTGAGCCTGATGAAAATGGCCGCCGTCGCCCACAACTGGTTGAAGGCAGTGAAGAAATTATCGATTGCGACGTTGTCATTGCAGCGTTCGGTTTCCGCCCGTCACCTGCAGATTGGTTGAAGAAATACGATGTGGAGATCAATGGTTGGGGTGGTATCACAGCACCTGAACAGCAAGAATTTGCTTTCCAAACAACCAATGAGAAGATCTTTGCTGGCGGCGATATGGTTCGAGGCTCAGACCTTGTTGTGACGGCTATCTGGGAAGGTCGTCAGGCAGCTGACGGCATCTTGGATTTCCTCGACGTTTAACCTTCTACCCATACTATCAATGCAGCTTGCTTAAAACGGATGTTAAGCAAGCGCATCTTTCTTTAATATTTCAAAGCGCATAGACCATCTTTTCAATCATCGGACATTGAACGGTTCTGATCTTTTTAGAAGATAAGGATGTATGAATTCGCCCAAGATTAGCCGCGAATAAACAGCTCTCGGTAGTATTTCAGCTCATTGATGGAGTCACGGATATCGTCCATAGCCAAATGATTGCCTTGTTTTTCAAAGCCTTGCGTGATCTCTGGCTTCCAGCGAACGGCCAATTCTTTGATGGTACTCACGTCGATGTTTCGATAATGGAAAAAACGCTCTAAACGAGGCATGTATTTATTCAAAAAGCGGCGATCTTGATGCACGCTATTGCCACACATGGGCGATTTACCCTCGGGAAGCCACTTTTCTAAGAAAACCAAGGTTTGCTCTTCAGCCTCACGTTCACTAATGCGGCTTTTACGAACGCGATCAGTCAGGCCCGTACTGCCATGTTGGCGGGTATTCCATTCATCCATTGCATCTAATAATTCATTTTTTTGATGAACCACAAGCGAAGGTCCTTCTTCAAGGACATTAAGCTGCGCATCGGTAACAATGGTAGCGATTTCAATGATCCGTTCTTTTTCTGGGTCAAGGCCCGTCATTTCGAGATCAATCCAGATGAGGTGACTGCTATTTTTTCGGCCCATGAGTTGCCCTTATTCGAATTGTTCGTATCATATCAAAGTCCTTTCAATAGTTCTGCTAACAAGTGAAGCAAAATTCATGACAGACTCAAAACAACGTTCTATCGTCGCAACGGTGACTGCAAATTTTGGTGAAAATTTCTCAGTACTCACAGAGCAGGGTGAGTCATTACGCTGCTTTGCTCGAAAGTCTTTAGAAGGCACCGTTGCAGGTGATCGTGTCTTAGTTGATGAGCAGCAGCGAGTAATATTAAAAAGGCTCAAGCGCGACAATGTCTTTGAGCGGCCCAATGACTTCGGAAAAATTAAGCCTGTGGTTGCCAATATTGACCAAGCCTTTGTGGTTTTTGCATCAGAACCTGAGTTTTCTTGTTTATTATTGGATCGATACTTGGTTGCTTTGCATCAAAAGAAAATACAGCCCATTTTGGTGTTGAACAAAACCGACTTAATCGATGAAGATAGCCGAGGCACCATCGAAGCTGTTTGCGCACTGTATGAATCGTTAGGATATCCCTTAATTAAGCTCAGCGCCAAAAAAGAGCAATCCTTAAAGCCGCTTCAGCCTCTATTGGCTGAAAAAA
>JBPEWS010000248.1:0-4929 GCA_052032465.1 Pseudomonadales bacterium | reverse complement strand
ATCAAGTCGTCATTCAATAAAGCGCGTATTCTAGCGCGTTAAGAGCGAATTAGAAATGCGCAAAAGCCATCTGATACATCATGGGCCTGACAAACGTTCAGACATCACTCAAGCACAATATAAAACTCGAAAGTAAATGACGGCGCTGTGGCTGCGCTTTGAGCTTGAAAAGCGCCTAATGTCGTTAAGCGCAAATGCGTTACCGCGGTATCGGCACCGTCGGCATCAGCTACAGGCAAGTAGAGGAATGTCGCGCCCCCATCATTGCTGTATAAAATTTGATTTTGACTTAGCCCACTACTTGGAGAGCCGTCAGTGAATACGGGGGTTTGGCATTGCGCGCTGTTGGCAACACAGAGCTTGGCATCGCTGGGCAAAATATCCGTCAAGGATACTGAGTTGGGATCCGCTGCCGCATTGCCTGAGTTCTCAGCCGTTAAGGTATATTTCTCCACACTTCCGGGGATCGATTTAGGATTTGTTGTCAAATTAACCGGGTCAAAAATGGTCTCGACCACTTTTTGCAAACTCAATATAGGGAAGTTGGTATTGCTTAATCCGCGACTGTTTATACTCGCTGACGGGTCGGTATCCTGAGTGGGTAAATAACCTAAACATAAAAGGGCGGCATCACCGCTTGTGGTCAACTCCCAACAGACACTCAAATCTCCATCTGTCGCATTCGGGGTTAGGCTAATCGACTGGCCTGAGGCTGCTCCATCTAAATTCGTAATATTAGAGCCATCCCAAAACACTGTCACACCACCATTACTGATCGGTATGGGGTCAATCGAGCCTCCCGTGCCATAAGACACATAGTCTGAGGGCACCGCATCATAGGTCACGCCATCAATGACCGTGCTATCAGTCGTACTGGGCGCTAATAGCACAACATCATCACCCGCATTGGCTAATTGACTTTGATTGACTCCCGTGTAAATCGTATACACATTACCCGTCTGGCTATTGGCACCTAGGCCAAATTCTAGAATGATATAATCACCAACGGAGACATCGAGTGTGGGGAAGAACTGGGTTTGTGTCGTACCGTCTTGACTCGAGTGAATAAAACCTCGCGTGGTACCGGGGTCACTGACATAAAACTCGATAAACTCCAGCTCACCCGATGCCGGATCATACAAGATCTCATTGATATTCATCTGAGCATAATCGCGAGTCACAGGCTCCATGACCCAATAATCAATCTGCTCTGTCGTGTGACCACGATTATTATTAGAAAACTGGTCTTCATCAACCGCCAGATTAAGTACGGTAGAGATCGGATTCGCCCCGTATAGAACAGCCCAACCTCCATTACCTCCGTCCTCGGCTGCCTGTGTCGCCATTGCATAGGTAAACTCTAAATCAAGCTCATAGGGATAAGGCGGTGAATTGGTCGTTCCTCGAACCGTGTCAGATCCGCGATAAATTTTCAAATCAACCGTGGGTAGATAGTAATTACCTTGCTCCGCAATGAAATAGCCCAGCGTTTCGGTAAAATCAGGCCGATCATTTCGACCTGTATGTTTGCCCACACAAATATTTGTGCTGCTTGGTGGAGTATTGCGGTTACCACAATCATTAGACCAAAAAACAGAGAAATCAGGCTCATCAAAGGTCATCACTTGGCCGGTCACCACAGGATTAGTGAAGCTGATATCTGATGGGGTAATATTTTCCGTATCCGTACTGGCAAAGCCGTTAGCATCGGACACCACTCGCCCCGCCTTATACTTAATTGGGCTGGTATAAGTGCCCTCTTCGGAAATCGTGCAATAAACATCCGATGGTGTTGCTGTCGACAAATTGAGCGGCACTTGCACGCGCACGTCAAAGCTCGCCGTGGTGACATTATTAAGCCTGACTAAGCCCGGGTCTGAGGCCGCACTGGGAAGGTTGTAAGTGCAGACAATCACCGGTGGGTTGCTGTAACTGTTTTCATAGGTAATGGTGGTCCAAGCGGAGCCCAGATTAGGGATAATACGCGTTTCAAGATAACTGGTAATGACCAGAGCTGAAGGCAAGCGCGGAAGCAGCAGCAAACAAGCCAAGCAGCTAAACGAAATAATATGAGCGAACATCCTGTTCATAAGCTTAATCCGATGCCAGTCCCGTTTGGTCAAACTTCATTCTAAACGTCACCCAAGGACCCTGACTGGTATAACTTGCATCAGCAAAGTCATAATCAACGAAGCCATCAAAGTTATAGCCTGCGCTAAGCCAGATATTATCCGCCAAGTGAATACCGACCATTGGGCCAAAGGCGTAGCTCGTGGTAGGCCCAGATATCAACGTTGAGGCTTGTACACCAACATCCATCGTGGTTTCCTGCCAACCAAACGGTTGAATATCATGACGATATTCTGAGCTTACAAAATGGCTCCAGCTGTCATAACTATCATGATCAAATTGCTGCAAATTCAGCTTAACGCTATAGCCGACACTGAGTTCATTATCCAAGTTGGGCTTATAGTTGGTGCGTAAGTGGTTGATAAACTTCTTACCGAGTTGCTCATCTTCAGCATCACGAATGCGGTCATAGACAACACGGAAACGCTCCAATACCGACCAGCTCATGGCTTGTGGTCGATAGGCCATCGACAATTCGCTGATTAACTGCTGATCAAGATACTGACGTTTTGCCTCTTGCGTTTCAAAGCCTTCGACCTTAAAGCCATACACATAGCCATTATCTTGCGGGCGATACCAGTTCACTCGTGCTCCGTAGCGCTCACTCGTATCACTGTTTCGATACTCAACCTGATTATTCAATGTCCATGTATCAGCTTTGTAGTTTGCACCGAGCGAAACCGTTGTGTAGTCCTCAACAGGCGTTGCTGTCAGAGAGTTCTCTGGGAAGCGAACCTTATTCAGCGCTTGAGCGCGGTCAAAACCAACACTCAAGAAAACACGTTCATTAATCGGCAAGCTCTGGATCAAGCCATAATGCGAGAACAGCTGGTAAGGGTTCCCACGAGTTTGTTCGCGGCTAACATAAGAGCTTACTTGACCGTTTTTCCACGGACGCGTTTTTACGCCTAATTGCTGCAAGGTTTGCTCAGCATCACCCGTTTGCAGTTCATGGTGATAATACAAGCTCGTTGCCTGCGTGACTTGATAATCAATGCTGCCTGAATAACGGTTTTGATCTGTTGCATCACCCGATAAAGCCTGCTCTGACTGCAGTGATAAGCGCAGCTTACGCTCCATAAAGGTTTTATAAGCGCCAACCAAAAGCTGCTGATTCATCTGTTGATCAGCTCCTTCATAGTGCGTCATGCGTGCGCCTAGGCTGAGGCCATATTGCTCAGCACCATAATCATTAAAATAGTGCAAACTCGACTCGTAATCGCCATAACGCTGGCCACCGTTGCCCCACTCATTCTGCGCATGACTGCGTAACGTCATTTGCTCGGAAATCTGGTAGTCTGCGCTGGCTGAGATTTGATGAATATTGTCTTCAACCACATTTTGCTGGCCTAAACCGTAATCATTATCAAAGCTTCGCAAAGCAATCTCGCTGTCGAGCTTATCGCCTTCATAATCATAGCGAACCAAGCCAGAGTAGGCCGCGCCATTATCACGCGTCTGGCTCTGAGCTGCCTCAACCACCAAACTAGACTGCTCTCCTGTCTTTACTTTTGCATTTAAGCCATGAACCTGACCTTGCGCATCTTCCTGAGCTTGATTAACCGTTGTTAAACCCACTTGAACCGAGTCAGTTAATTGATGCTGAATTTGCGCACCAAAACTCGCCTCGCCCTCTTCAAGTTGATTTAGCTCATATTCCGCTACGATGAATACCGGATTTAAGTTTTCATCAAAACCGTTGATCGGCTCTTTAAACAAAATCGTGCCATCTCGGTAATCAATATCATAATCAATAAAGCGCTGTAATATTTCGGCGCTAAGCACTTCGAGCTGATTATTACGACGACGGGTTTCTATGCGGATTTGCTCAGAATTTACAATAATATTGCCCGTACGCAGCTTATACGGCCCAGAAATATTCTGACCGCGTAGCTCATCTTTCACGAAGTAATAATTTTCGTTGGCGGCAAATAAGTTCACCAAGGTCTTATCGGTTTTAAACTCCGATTTCAAGCCCGTGAAGCGGCGCTCGTAGCGGCTTAATTCCGTCTCTGTAAAGCCTGTCGTGTAATCACCAAACAAGGCATAGAACTGATCACGCTCAATCTTAAGATAAATCTTCTTGCTGCTTAGGGCATCTTGGTAGGTCTGTGATGCATCAGCAAACAAGGTGTAATACAGTGTTGGGTCTACTAAGGTTCGCTCAAACTCACCCTGCGAGCGCTTATTGGTATCGTATGATGCCGTCAGCAACCATTCGCCTTTGATGCGCCCCTTAGCATAAAATGCCACTCGACCTTCATCGTAATAGCCTTCTTCTGGCCCGCCTTCTTCCAAAGCCTCTGCATGGTCTTGGATCGTTGAATATCCAACTGTTCCCTCAGCAATACCGACTAAAATCCAGTCTCGCGCCTCAGGTTTTAACCAGGCTTTAATGGTTTCTCTGTCACCATCAATATCAAAGTTTAGCGTGACTTGACCACTGACCTGCGTCGGCTCCAACTTGATATAAGCAATACCGTTTTCTTGGATATGATATTCTTTGCGAATACCCTCTCGCAGTAGAACATTATTTAACTGCACCTGATCATCAATATAGGCAGAGTAAGGCGCTTCAACTGAAAACGCGCCGCGCAAATCTTTATGCGCTGGATTACCAGCATTATCCGTAAAGCGCACCGCAATCACAGGAGCTGTTTTACCATCTGCCGATAATATCGACTTCTCTTCAATCAGCTCAACCTGCTGCACTTTAGCGTTAAAATAAACACGATGCTCTAATCTTCCTACCACCGTTTGCTGAGCATTGAGTTGTTGCACCTCGATGAGGTTTGCACC
>JBPEWS010000247.1:0-3872 GCA_052032465.1 Pseudomonadales bacterium | reverse complement strand
GATCCAGCGCATTCGTTCTTGTCTTCGTTTTTGTCCGAAGAGCGAGTCTACAAGATGTCGCGAGCACGTAATATCTTTATTCAACGCGCGCTTTACTGGGCCAGTAAGAAGTTCCCGAATTTGGTGAAAGGCATCTTGTTAAAGCTGGCGCGTAAGCAGCTAAAAGACAAAGTGGATATGAAACACTTCACGCCGCACTATAACCCTTGGGACCAGCGTCTTTGTGCGGTACCTAATGGTGATTTATTTAAAGCGCTGCGCTCGGACAAGGCGCAAATCGTTACTGATCATATCGATAAATTCACTGAAAACGGCATCTTGCTCAAGTCGGGCCAAGAGTTAAAAGCCGATATCATTGTTACCGCTACGGGTCTAAAAATTCAGATGCTTGGCGGCGGCCAAGTTTTTGTTGATGGTAAGCAGGTTAACCCAAGTGAATTGATGGCCTATAAAGGGGTGTTGGTTCAGGATATGCCGAATGCCGCGGTTATTTTTGGCTACAGCAACTCCTCTTGGACATTGAAAGCTGACTTGGCTCAAAACTATATTTGCCGTGTGCTGAAATATATGGATGAGAAGGGCTATAAGATGGCCGTTCCAATCGATGATGAAGGCTGTATTACTGAGCACAGTGTTTTTGGCGAGTTGTCGTCGGGCTATATTGCACGTGCTAAAGATGAAATCATCAAGCAGGGTTCAAAAGCGCCATGGAAAGTGGACCATAATGTCTATAAAGATCGCGACATTTTGCTTGAACAGCCTGTAGCTGAGGAGCACTTGAAGTTCTCCTAATGACGCAGCCAGAACAAGACCCTCGGATTTTTTTTGCAGCTGAGCGTACGCTTCTTGCGTGGAACCGTACCAGCTTAGCTGCTATTGCCTTTGGTTTTTTGATCGAGCGCTCAGGTCTGTTGATTGATGTGATTGCGCCTGAAAGCACGCCAGCGATGGTGACGACCTATAATTTTGTCTTGGGTTTGTTGTTTATCTTAGTGGGCGTCCTATCTATATTCTTCTCTACGTTTCGCCATCGAGGTTTTTTAAAAACCCTTGAACCTCATCAGCTGCCTGCAAAATATGCTTCTTTTAATGAGATATGGCTGCACCTTTTGTTCGCGGTTTTAGGCCTCGCGCTTGCGGGATTGATTATCATTAAGCACGTTCAGTGATTTTTGCCGAATTTGAGCGGTGTTCGATGGTTTTTTCAGGCAGGAAAAACTGGTAAAATAGCCCAATTAAATCACTGACTTGGGTATTCATGTCTTCGATCATTACGAATAAACCATCCAGAGACTTTGTCCGTGAGCACCTAGATGGCATGTGCGCGATCAATACGCTCACTGAAGCTCAAAAGGATGATTATCGCCAAAAAATTAAAGCCTTATTAAAAGAAAAAAATGCGGTTATTGTGGCGCATTACTATACGGACGATGAAATTCAGGCGTTAGCTGAAGAAACAGGCGGCTGTGTATCGGATTCATTAGAAATGGCACGCTTTGGTCATGATCATGATGCTGACATGCTCATCGTTGCCGGTGTTAAGTTCATGGGTGAAACCGCGAAAATTCTAACGCCGAACAAACGCGTCATTATGCCAACGGTTGAGGCGACCTGCTCACTCGATTTGGGTTGTCCTGCTGATGAGTTTACGGCGTTTTGTGATGCGCACCCTGATCACACAGTTGTGGTTTATGCGAATACTTCGGCTGCGGTAAAAGCGCGAGCTGACTGGGTGGTAACTTCTAGCATTGCGGTTGAGCTGATTGACTATTTAGCAAGCAAAGAGCAAAAAATTATTTGGGCACCTGACCGTCATCTTGGTGGCTATGTTCGCGATAAAGCAGGAGCGGATGTGCTGTTATGGGAAGGCTCTTGCATTGTTCACGAGGAGTTTAAAGCCAAAGGCATTCGCGATATGCAAAAGGTATATCCTGATGCCGCTGTTTTGGTTCACCCAGAATCTCCAGCCTCTGTCGTTGAGATCGCGGATGTGGTCGGCTCGACATCACAGTTGATTAAGGCTTCAACAGAGTTGCCAAACCAGCAGTTTATCGTGGCGACAGACCGCGGTATTTTTTACAAGATGCGTCAACTCAGTCCTGAGAAAGAGTTTATTGAGGCGCCAACGGCAGGTGCGGGCGCTACCTGTCGCTCATGTGCTCACTGTCCGTGGATGGCTATGAACGGCCTTGAGAATTTATATTTGGCGTTGAAAGGTGATACTGCCAAAGAAAACGAGATTTTTGTCGATGAGGCGATTCGCCAAGATGCGGTAAAACCCCTAGACAAGATGCTAGCTTTTGCTAGAGACTTGAAAGCAAACAATCTAAAAGAGCAGTACTAGCTGCGATAAAGAGGCGTTAAAAATGAAAGGTGATCAGGAAATTATCGACTGTCTAAATGCATTGCTCGCTGGCGAATTTGCAGCGAGAGACCAGTATTTTACTCATGCGAACCAATACGACGATTTGGGGTTTAAGCGTTTGTATCAGCAGGCGTTTCATGAGTCAGAGCACGAGGCTGAGCATGCTAAAGCCTTAGCGGAGCGCATCTTGTTGCTAGAGGGTACTCCCGTTGCCGAGCCACATGGGGTGAATATTGGCGCCACGGTTGAAGAAATGCTGAAAAATGATCTGGCACTGGAATATGAGGTCCAAGCTAATTTGAAGGCTGCCATCAAGCTCTGCGAAAGCAAGTTTGATTATGTGTCCCGTGATATGCTGGTTGAGCAACTGATTGATACCGAGCAAGATCATGCGCATTGGCTTGAAAAACAGCTAGGCTTGATTAAGTTAATCGGCCTGCAAAACTATTTGCAGTCGCAAATGAAAGAAGACGAGGTGAGCGCATGAAGGGTAATCCAAGCGTAATCACGCATTTGAATTTTGTGCTTTGTCAGCAATTGACCGCCATCAATCAATATTTCTTACATGCGCGTATGCTTAAAAACTGGGGCGTTGAGCAGCTAGGAAAGGCCATTTACAAAGAGTCTATCCAGCAGATGAAATATGCAGATGATACGATTGAGCGTATTTTGATTTTGGAAGGTTTGCCGAACCTACAGAAACTCGACAAGTTGTTTATTGGCCAAGCCGTAGCAGAGATTGTTGATTGTGATCTTAAATCCGAGATGAAGTGTGATGAGCTCTTGAAAGATGCCATTCGCAGCTGCGAGGCCGAAGAAGACTTTGTCAGCCGAGATATTCTAGAGGGCTTTAAGTCTCATAACGAAGAATGGATCGACTTTTTAGAAACGCAGCAGGGCTTGATTGAAAGTGTGGGTCTTGAAAACTATATTCAATCACAGCTAACGGATGATTAAGATATTGTGTTGAAATCACCCAGCCGTAAAACATCTGCTTGCAAACACTTGTGAAAAACAAGCATAGGCGCCTGCGAAAAACGAGTAGAGCCACCTGCGAAAAATAAAAAGCCCAGCTAATTTAGCTGGGCTTTTTTTATGGTTTCATTCGTTTTTTTTGGCTGAGCCGTAATCCTAGCCAAACTGTGCGTGTGATGTAGGCGATATAGACGATTTATCAATAGGCAATTAGCGAAAAGTCTAAATGAGCTGAGGTTTGTATCAGATAACCGCGTAGCCCATCGAGCTATCATTAGCAGGGGCAAGTTTTGATGTATCGCCGCTGTTGACGCTTGCTGTGGTTGAATTTGGCGCGAGATGAGCTTGCTCTTTAGTTTCTGAAACTAGAGCATAGAAGTAGTCTAGGCAGGTGCCGCAGTTTGTGCCCACGCCGAGTTCATCGGCGATATCAAGCGCATTTTTGCCTTCTAGAGCTGCATCGCGAACGCTTTGATCCGTGATGCCATTGCATAAACATACAAACATAGATTCACAGTAAAGTATTGAAATA
>JBPEWS010000246.1:0-7562 GCA_052032465.1 Pseudomonadales bacterium | reverse complement strand
AGAGGCAAGTGCTCGCAATGAATTTCCCAAGGTTGTTCTTCAACGCCGCCTTTAAGAACCCAGTGTTGATGCGCTTGATCATAGGGGAAAATACGTTGCAACCACGAATAGTTGCGCTCATACAGCGCCATTAAATCCCTGAGTGGACGGTAGGGGTTATGTTGCTTGATGAATGACTGTAAGTTCATGAGCCACTCAGCGCCTTAAGCCCTGCCTCTTTAGCCTGCTCGTAATGCAGCAAAAACCATTGCACCGCGACTAGGCACATGGCGTTACTGATTTTGCCGCTTGCATAAAGTGCGCGAACATCAGCCACGCTTAGCACGTTGACCTGAATATCCTCATGCTCCTCATCTAAACCATGAACGCCGTTTTGATCCACATCATCAGCATTAACAAAGCCTAAAAGTAGATGGATTTTTTCATTGGTGTAGCCTGGACTGGCTAAATAAGAGCACATGGGTAGGGTGGCAATAATATTGCAGTTGGCTTCCTCAATCGCTTCTCGAACAACCACATCGGCGGCATCTTCACCGGCTTTATCAAAGACGCCCGCGACCACTTCAAGCAACCAAGGTGAGTCAACTTGGTTAATCGCGCCAACGCGAAATTGCTCAACAAACACGCAGAGCTCGCGGACAGGGTCAAATAAGAAAACACCTGCCGCAGCGGGGCGGTCTACAAGCTCACGCTGAAAACCGCGCATCCAGCCGCCGTTATACTTTTTTACATCCAGCGTTAGCTGATCTAAGGAGGAAAAACCTCGATAGATCGGCGTTCGCTGAGTGATATGGTACGGCTGATCCGTCATGCCTTAGGCTCGTTTGTAGACGTTGCTGCCCTGAGATTTAAACTCTTCTGCTTTTTGCTTCATGCCCGCTTCGGCTTCAGCGGCTTTTTCAAGACCGTCCGCGTATTCGCGAACTTCCTGAGTGATCTTCATTGAGCAGAATTTTGGGCCACACATCGAGCAGAAATGCGCCACTTTATGTGCGTCTTTAGGCAGGGTTTCATCGTGATACTCGCGAGCACGCTCAGGGTCAAGACCAATATTGAATTGATCATTCCAGCGGAACTCGAATCGAGCTTTTGACATCACATTGTCGCGAAGCTGAGCTGCCGGGTGGCCTTTAGCCAAATCGGCGGCATGTGCCGCAATTTTATAGGTCACGAGGCCCACGCGAACGTCTTCTTTATTAGGCAGGCCGAGGTGTTCTTTTGGCGTGACATAGCACAGCATCGCCGTGCCAAACCAGCCAATCATCGCCGCGCCAATACCCGAGGTGATATGGTCATAACCCGGGGCAATATCGGTCGTTAAGGGCCCTAAAGTATAAAACGGAGCGCCATGACAGTGCTCAAGCTGCTTGTCCATATTGGCTTTGACCATATGCATCGGTACATGGCCTGGGCCTTCAATCATGACCTGTACATCATGTTTCCAAGCGATTTCTGTCAGCTCACCCAGTGTTTCAAGCTCAGCAAACTGCGCCTCGTCATTCGCATCGGCAACTGAGCCTGGGCGAAGTCCATCACCCAAAGAGAAGGTGACATCATAGGCTTTCATGATTTCGCAGATTTCTTCGAAATGAGTGTACAAGAAGTTTTCTTGGTGATGCGCAAGACACCATTTCGCCATAATCGAACCACCACGAGAGACAATGCCGGTCACTCGTTTTGCGGTCATAGGAACATAGGCCAAGCGCACGCCAGCGTGAATCGTGAAATAATCCACCCCTTGCTCGGCTTGCTCAATCAGCGTATCGCGGAAAATTTCCCAAGTGAGGTTTTCGGCAACGCCATCGACTTTTTCCAGCGCTTGGTAGATCGGTACAGTTCCAATAGGCACAGGGGAGTTACGAATAATCCATTCACGGGTTTCGTGAATATTCGCACCCGTGGATAAATCCATCACGGTGTCACCGCCCCAACGCGTTGACCAGATCATTTTTTCGACTTCTTCGGCAATTGACGAGGTGACGGCTGAGTTGCCGATATTCGCATTAACCTTCACCAAGAAGTTACGACCAATGATCATCGGTTCAAGTTCAGGGTGGTTGATGTTGGCGGGGATAACAGCACGGCCAGCGGCAACTTCATCACGAACAAACTCTGGCGTGATCACATCAGGAATCGTTGCTCCAAAATTTTGTCCAGCATGCTGAGCTAACATCGCGCTGTCTTTGTATTCGTCGAGCTTTTGGTTTTCGCGTAGGGCAATAAACTCCATTTCAGGCGTAATAATGCCTTTTCGAGCATAATGCATCTGCGACACGTTTTTGCCGCGCTGCGCTTTGAGAATGCGAGGCTTGTTTGGGAAACGAATATTTTTCGCCGACTCATCATTCGCACGTTCACGACTAAACTGCGCCGATTGAGTAATAAGCTCTTCGGTGTCCGCTCGGTCAGTAATCCAACTGTCACGACGAGCCTCAAGGCCTTTCGCAAGATCAATCGTTGCTTGCGGGTCGGTATATGGGCCTGAGGTATCATATACGGTCAGAGGCGGGTTCTTCTCAAAGCTGCCATCTTCCAGCGGGGTATCAGTCAGTGTGATCTCACGCATAGGCACCTGAATGTCTGGGCGAGAGCCCTCGATATAGACCTTCTTCGAGCCGGGGTATTGGGCAACGGTAATGGCATCATAATCAATATTGATCATGTCATCTTTTGCTTTCATCGTGTCTAAGACTCATTCGTTTTTCGTACAGGCTATCATAGCACGAAGCCATGAAAAGGCGGTGATTACAGCAAAAAAATCTCATTGCATTGGGAACACTTTTATTGGCCAAGTGCATAAGCCGTATGGATTTATTCGTAGCGGCTGGGCAAGAAGCGAGGTGGCGACTCAGTACACGGTATAAATCAACACATGGCTTAAATCGACAGCCGCTAAGCTTGACAGCGCAGCGAAAGCGCCTAAAATAAGCGCTCACTTCGTATGGGGCCTTAGCTCAGCTGGGAGAGCGCAACACTGGCAGTGTTGAGGTCAGCGGTTCGATCCCGCTAGGCTCCACCAATCTTTTCTTTCTCTTTTCAAGCCACAGGTTTTAAACCGCTGTGCGTTAAGCTTTTTTGAGCCTGCGTTTTGTATTTGCTAGCTTTTTAACTGTAGTGTGACCAGTATCGGAAAATGGTCCGAGCCAATAGAGGGTAGGCGTTTATAGCGAACTAAGTCAAAGTGGTCGCTGTGAAAAACATGGTCAAGCGGCCAACGCATAAAGGGATAGCCCGCGTGAAAAGTGTTGACCATCAGCCGTCCTTTTCGAGGGTCTTGGAGCTTGGAGCGCTGAAGAAAATCAATCATGGATGTTGACCAAGGGACATCATTAAAGTCACCAGCGACGATGCTGGGTTTTTTATGATCGACTCGTTTGGCTAGCTCTGTCATTTCTTGATCGCGCTGTGTCGATGTTTCGGCTTCAGTTGGGCTGGGCGGGCGCGGATGAATGCAGTGCAGGCGAATGGCGTGATTTTCGCTGAGTTCAATTTCGGTATGAAAGGATGGAATCGATGATTGAATTAACGTGCATTCCTCAGCATGGTTTAGTGGGTATTTTGAGAAAAGGTGCATGCCGTAGAAATTGTCCTGCGCACATTTAAGGTGCTCAGGATAGTCTTGCTCAATTTCAGTGAGGGCGTTTTCCCAGTGTTCATCGGACTCCATGGTGATCAGTACATCGGGCTGGTGTTGGTTCACCAAGTCAATGAGTTTATTGAAGGCTTGATTGGTTTGCAGCACGTTGGACAATAGCAGCGTGAATTGTTGTTCTGGCTTTTGCTGGCGGACTCGATCAACCGTTCGGTGCCAAAAAGGCGTATAGGGCAAAACCAGGTGTGCATGAAAAATGGTGGCGGCAAACGTGAGGCTAGCAACAATAAGTAAGTACACACTAATTTGGCTATTGCTATAGGCAAAATAAACCAATAAAAAGACGCCAGTTATCCCAAGCAGGGCGAGTTGGGCGCGAGGGAAATCGAATATGCGAAACCACCATTCTCGACGATTGACGATATTCATGGCGGTTGCAGCAATGACAAACCAGCAGAGTGTGTAGCCAAGGTAGCTCATAGTGAACTCATCGCCTAGTTAAGGCTCAATACAGATTTTTTTATGTTAGCAAAAACTAGGCTGAGCCGTTAGCTGCCCAGAGTGATTTTTATGGTAGGACGCGCGGCCATCTTGCTGTCATTAAGCTGCGTGTAATGACAGCGGGTGGTGCACTTTTATTGGCTTTACTGAGCTCTTGCGTTCTCTTATTGCTCAAAAGTAGCAAGAAAGTCATTCGCCTCAGCAATGGAGCGATTCATTTCGTTAATGAGTTGATTAACATCGGATTCAACCGCAATGACCTCGTTTTTGAGTGAGGCTATCGCGCGAGCATTCAGGTTATGCTTTAGGAAAAGGACTTGATCGCCAAACACAGCAAGCACCGGTTGCATGCTTTGTTCTGCTTTGCGCATGCTGGCCATTAGCTCATTGTATTGAGCTTGGGTTTCTCGTAATTGCGCCGCGCTTTGTTGTTTGAGTGATGCGCTGGTGTATTGCTCAAGCTCGGCTTCCCATTCAGCAAACAGCTTGGTCGATACGCGCTCGACACCGTTGATTTTCTCGCTGACATCTTCAGCGCTTGCTTGGCTGCTTTCATAGGCGCTGTTTAGGCGGTTATAGGTAGCTTCCAAATCGCCGCCTTGAAAAGCGGTCACTGATTTAAACTCATCGAGTGCCGACTGAAATTCAACTTTGGCCTCTTCTTGAGCGTCGCGAGAGTCTTCAATACGGCTACTTAGCAGATCCCGCTTGTGTACACCGACTTGTTCCATCGCGCTGAAATACGCATCATCAACCATAGATTGACAGCCAGAAGTTAGGCCAAGAACGGCTGTCAGCGCCGCTAAGCTGGTGAAACGAGCAAAAGATAAAGCCATGAGCGTGTCCTATACAGATCATTTTTTTATTGATTTTAGTCTGGTGCTTCATGCAACATCAAGAAGGAAATTGAAAAAGGATCAGTCACATGTCGATGCAGTGGATTAAAGATTGCCGCCAAACCTTCGCTCGCTACCCCGTCATTATGCTACTTGCCTTCGTAGCGGCTCTTTTGGTTATTGTCATTATTGAGGCGCCCAATGATAAAAACAGTTTTACAGCTCAGCTACTTTATTGCGTGTTGTTCACGATGGGGCTTAATTTCGGGCTGGCGATGTTGGCGCAACGTCTGGGCCGCTGGACAGACTGGCTTCAGTTACTAGGGTTGATTATTGGCGCGGTAATTTTTTGGTATCTGCCTGAAAAACTTTCTGAATTTTCAGCTTGGCATGTCAATTTATTGTGGCTGCTGTTTGCTGCCATGCTGCTGTTTGTCTCCATTGCGCCTTATTGTTATTTTGGTGCAGGCCAAGGTGCTTTAAGTCAGAGTTCAGCGGCTTCGGATACGCCAGTTTTGGCTTTTTGGCGCTATAATTGCGGCTTATTCCATAACGCGGCTTATGCGGGGCTTTTTGTTGGCGCCATGTGCCTAGGCATCGGTCTAGCCCTTGTGTCGATCGAAAACTTATTTAATCTGAACATCTCGGAAAAAGTGTATCCGCAAGTGCTGTTTAGCGTTGCTATTATCGGCGGCACGTATGTGGCGTTAATGAATGCCGGCGAGGGGTTGAAAACCCTTCAGAGCGAGCAAACGGTTCAAAAAATCACCCGCTTTGTGGTGCAATATATTCAAATTCCTTTGATGCTGATCTACGCGCTAATTTTCTTCGCTTATACCGTCAAAATTATGCTCACTTGGTCGTTGCCTAAGGGCTGGGTGTCGGCAATTATTTTAGCCTATAGTAGTTTGGGCATTTTCGCGTTTTTATTGATTTCCCCTCTGCGAGATAGCGCTGAAAAGAGCTGGGTATTACTGTTCACACGCAGTGTCTTTATTTCAATTTTGTTGATGATGCCACTGCTTTTTATCGCGATTATTGTGCGCATTCAGGATTATGGCTTTACGGGAACACGCTATCTGGGCTTGGCTTTTGCAATCTGGCTGACGGGAATCAGCCTGTATTTTGTTTTGCGCAAAGCGGCCGATATTCGTTGGATACCAGCGAGTTTATTAGCGTTGCTATTATTTTCACTGTTTATGCCGGGGCTAAATTATCGCAGCGTGAGTGTTTCGAGCCAGCTTGCCCAGCTTGATCAGCGTTTAAGTGCGTTGGACGTGACGGTGCAAGCGCCGCTCACGAAAAACCGCTCACTTGAGACCGATGAAGATGAAAAGCGTGCCATTATCAGCATTCTTGTTTTTTTAGCTGATTACGAAGTCAGTGAACATTTTGATGTTTTCGACATTCATGAAAAAGTCGCAGATAAACAAGCAGAGGGACAAGATTGTGATTTAGACTGCCGATCTGACTTAATCATTGACTTAGTTAATCAAGAGCTTTTAGCTGAGTCACCAAGACGGTTGCGGCTTCGAGCTGAAAACGATTTTATTGTGCTTGAGGACGGCTCGATAGTAATCCATCACGTAGGTTATCACTATGGCACTAAAACCATTCACTTGTACCCAGCTAAAACAGGACTGGCTGAGGAGTATCAATTAACATTGAAAAAAGACTCGATTGAGCTGTCAGATCCTCAGGGTGAATTACTATCTCGTATCGACTTTGCGCCTTGGTTTGATGGTATCGCAGAGGGTCATGTCGATAAAAAAGATGGCAAAACAGAGTCTGTTTTAGACCAGCAATACGCTTATCGAGACGTTGAGTTGGATTCTTTAATGGCACGGGTGTACTTGCTTGAGCTGGCTGTTGACACAAATAATGACGCGCAATCGAATGCTTCGATGAAGCACTCAGCCTCTCATAGTAAATACATCATCCACCTGAAAGCAGGCGATTAACCTGTCATAAAGTTGTCATACAAATCCTCTATGATGCTAAAAAATGGAGGATGACAATGAACGCAGAAATCTTTTGCTTAGCCTTGGTTGCTTTCTTTACGGTGTTATACGGTTGGGCATTTCGAACCCTGCCCCGTGAGCATTGGCAGTTTTTTGCGATTCTGCCATTAAAGAAAAATGAAGATGGCACATGGAAAGGCGTCAACATGACGTTTTATGGCGTGTTTACGGCGATTGCGGGCGTGGTGGCGATCAGTCTGTTTTTGTTGCTGACCTTCTCGGTCGGTATCCAGCTGTCCTATGTTTTGTTGCTAACAGGCGTAGCATTAGCGATTTGTCTTCCTGCAGCGCGTATCGTGAATTATCTAGTGGAGAAAAAAAGCCACGGGTTCACAGTTGGCGGCGCTTCGTTTGTTGGAATTATTGTTCTTCCGTTGATGCTACTGGCTTTGGATCAGCTGGCGCAGATGTATTTTTCAACTCAACTGCCTGTTATGCCGATTTTAGCTGCCATGGTGATCGCCTACATTATCGGAGAAGGCGTAGGGCGGCTGGCCTGTTTGAGTTTTGGCTGCTGTCATGGCAAGCCCGTGAGCGAATTAAAAGCGATTACGCGTCGCGTTTTTAGCCGCTGGTCAGATGTCTATGAAGGCGAAATGAAAAAAATCTCCT
>JBPEWS010000245.1:0-6808 GCA_052032465.1 Pseudomonadales bacterium | reverse complement strand
ACCACATCTGATCGCTCACCCTGAAGTGCACGAATCAACTCAACGCGATCAATTAACTGCTCACGCTCTTTTTGTAAGCCGTTAAGCTCGATGATTGAAGTTTCGACTTGGGCAATTTCTTCCTTGATGAGATCATTACGATTATCTTGGATACGAACTTGGTTATTCGCATGCAAAAACAGCATGACCGCGATACCCAAGCCAGCAATTAAGAAGGCTAACCAGCCAAATACAAACCGCTTAACTTGGCGTTTGCGTTTCGACTCGCGCCACGGCTTTAAGTTAATATTTGCCATAAATCAGTAACTCCTCATCGCCAACCCAATGGCTGTCATCATCTGCTTAGCATAATCTTCAAAGCCTTGTTTTTCGGCCTTGCTAGAGATGTCTATATTTGCTGATGGGTCTAGTAGCTCTGTTGTAACATTGATTTGATTTTGCGTCTCTTGCGCCAAATTCTCTAAGTTCGCTCCGCCGCCACACAAAAAGCAACGGTCAATCTGAGCGTTAGCATTTGAAGAATAGAAGAACTGAAGTGAGCGCTCAATTTGCTGCACAAGAACCTCTTTAAAAGGCTCCAGCACGTTTTTAAAGTAACCCTGAGGCAATTTACCTGACTGCTTCGCTTCCTCGGCTTCAACTGAAGACAGGCTATAACGGCGCTGAATTTCTTCGGTCAACTGGTTGCTACCAAAAAACTGGTCACGAATATAGATCAACTGGCCATTTTCATAAACATATAATGTAGTCGACATGGCGCCGATATCAACCAGCGCAATTCGCTGTTCCTCGGATTCAGGGAACACAACGTTAAACGCTCGTTCTATAGCGTAGGCTTCAACATCAACAACCAAAGGCGAAACCTTAGCAGCACGCGAAACACCAATTAGGTCATCTACGCGCTCGGTTTGACTAACGGCTAGCAAAACGTCGTTCTTGGTTTCATCTTCAGCATTAGGGCCGAGCACGTCGAAGTCCATATTGACTTCATCCATGCTAAACGGAATGTACTGCTCAGCTTCCATCATTAATTGATTTTCGATTTCAAAATCAAACATGGTCGCATCCATTTCAACCAACTTGGTAATTACCATAGAACCTGGCAAGCTCAATGCCGCGGTTCGAACTTTCGGTTTAGCCGCACTTACTACTTTTCGAATAGTTTTAGCTACCAGTTCATGATCTTTGATTACGTATTCGTCGATAGCGCCTGTAGGCAGGGGCTCGTAACCGAATGACTCAACCTTATAGCGATCGCCTGAACGACTAAGCTCAAGCACTTTGACAGCGGTTGAACTGATGTCTATGCCAATGACTGGCTTTTTCTTTTCGCGAAAAATAAAAGACACGGGATCCTCGGAGTTAATAATTTACTTTAAGTTTCGCTTGCTATTATGCATAAAAACAGGACAGTAGCGCAAGCATCTCTTACTTAACTAGTGTTATGGTTTGGTAATATTTTTTGCGTTACAATGTACGCGATCCATTTTTTTACGCTTTATGAAACAGTCTATTTTATATGTGGCGCTCGCTGGAGCAGCTGCTTTACTCATTACCTTCCTTGGCTTTTTGGGCTTAAATTTATTCTATAAACCACAGCTTCCAGATGCAGCCAGTCTTAAGACCATTGAGTTTCAAATCCCTTTAAAAGTCTATTCTCGAGACGGCAAACTCATTACCGAGTACGGCGAAAAGCTGCGTGCACCCGTAGACTTTGAAGACTTACCGCAGGATTTTATCAACGCATTAACCTCAGTGGAAGACCGTTATTTCTTTGAGCACAGCGGTGTTGAGCCCAAAGCGCTGCTTCGCGCATTTATTGAGCTGCTGATGTACCGCGAGATCCGCTCAGGTGGCTCCACTCTCACTATGCAGGCGGCACGTAACTTTTTTCTTGACAGAGATAAAACCTTTGTTCGCAAATACAAAGAAATTCTGCTTGCTATCGAAATGGAAAAGCAGCTCACCAAAGAAGAAATTTTTGAGCTTTATGCTAATAAGGTCTTTTTAGGCAACCGTGCCTACGGATTCCAATCTGCGGCACAAATTTACTATGGCAAAACACTGGACCAGCTAACCATTGCCCAATTAGCCATGCTTGCTGGAATCCCTAAAGCGCCCTCTGATATTAACCCCGTGCGCAACCCCGCGGCGGCCACCGAGCGCCGCAACTTTGTTTTGTATCGCATGAACCAGTTAGGTCACATAGACCAAGCGACATATGAAGAGCAAATCAGCCAACCCGTTACCGCTCAGATTTTCAAAACACCCACTGAGATCAATGCAGCCCATGTTGGGGAAATGGTTCGCCAGTTTATCGTTAGTCAATTTGGTGACGAAGTCGCCCAAAGTGCAGGTCTGCAAGTTTATACCACGCTGCTAAGCCAACACCAATTTGCCGCTGAAAAAGCAGTGGTCACTCAGTTAGAAAACTATGATGAACGTCATGGTTACCGTGGCGCTGCCGACAATATTAGCGCCACATTAGAAAGCCTTGCGCTACCTAAAAACCTAACGGCCTCATCTGAATTATCCGCCATTAGCATGGAGCATCACACCACTTTGGGCACAGAGCTTCGTCGCTTCCGCCCTGTGCAAAACCTGATGTCTGCACTGGTGCTCAAGGTTAATAAAGAGAGCGCACTTTTATATACCTACAACAAAACGCTCGAGTCGCTGCATTTTGAAGAAGCAAAATGGGCAAGAAAATATCTAAGTGCAGATGGCATGGGCCCTAAACCTGAAGCGCTAAACGAAATCATCAAAACTGGCGACATCATTTACATCAAACCAGTGCAAAAAGAGAAAGCCACCGTTTTTGCACTTTCTCAAGTTCCATCAGTTGAATCGGGTTTTGTATCACTCGATGCCAATGACGGCGCCGTTCTCGCCCTAGTTGGCAGCTTTGATTTCAACCGCAATTCATTTAATAATGTGGTTCAGGCCAAGCGCCAAATGGGCTCGACGATTAAGCCGCTGCTCTACTCTGCCGCTCTTGCTAATGGCTTTAATGCCGCATCTATTTTTATGGATGCTCCGCTACCCTACTCAGGCAACGACGCATGGCGACCAGCAAACTCAAACCAGCAATTCGGTGGCCCAACACGCCTGCGCGAAGCCCTTTACCGCTCAAAAAACCTCGTCTCGATTCGCTTAATGCAACAACTGCAATTTGAGTTCCTGTTCCCTTATTTTGAACGCTTCGGACTTGACACCAAAGGTTTCCCCAAGGACCTATCTGTTGCCCTAGGCTCGGTTAGCGCCTCGCCAATGACCGTTGCTAAAAGCTACGCGCATTTTGCCAATGGCGGCTACACTGTTGAGCCTTATTTCATTCACCATGTGATCGATAAGGACGGCAATATTCTCTTCAAGAGCAGCCCGAAGGCTATTTGTCCGCAATGCAGTCAAAAGCCCATCATCAAAGACGAGCCAACATTACAATACAGCCAAGCACCTTTAAGCTTAGATCCAGCTAATATGTACATCATGGACTCGATCTTAAAAGACGTGATTAAGCGCGGTACAGCAACATCAGCACGCAGCATAGGCCGTGGTGATATCGGCGGAAAAACGGGCACAACTAACGACCAGTTTGATGCTTGGTTTTCAGGCTATATCCCTAAAACCTTGGCCGCGACAGCTTGGGTAGGCTTTAGTAATCCTGCAACCTTAGGTAAACGCGAATACGGCGGACGAGCGGCACTACCAATCTGGAAAGACTATATCACCGCGATCAGCGATCAATATCCTGAGCAATATCTGGCCGAACCAAGCAATATTGTGACGCTACCTATCGATGCTAAGACAGGCAAAATCACACATTTGGATAATGAGGATAAGCGCTTTGAATTATTCATTGAGGGCTTTTTCCCTGAGGCCGCAGCCGACCCAGAAGAAAGCAGTGAAAACTATGACGACCTCTCTCAGGAGCTGTTTTAGTCTGTTGAAATTAGCTCGCCGGCCTTTCAACATCAGCTGAGCGCTTTGCTCAAATGAGCTTATGCGCTTAGCTGAAAACAGCCACCGAACTCCGCAAATTTTATGCTCCAGCCTGCCAAAAGGCACAAGGACAGTGTGGGCGCTCAAAGACAAAGATGAAAAGTAGCAGGCCCATCGTTCAATAAACTAACCTGCATATCAGCCCCAAAAACACCCTGCTTAACCGCGACATCCATGCCGCGCAGCTCATTGGCCACCTGCTCATATAATGACTCTGCTCGCTCTGGCCGCTCTGCCCCTGAGAACCCCGGGCGACGGCCTGATGACAAATCAGCCGCTAATGTAAATTGCGAGATCAATAGCACCTCGCCCTGCACCTGACGCACGTCAAAACGCATTTTTTGCGCCTCATCCTCAAAAACCCGCAGGCCAGAAATCTTATCTGCCATCTTCGCACAAAGCGCTTGTTCATCGCCTTTTTCGACAGCTAAGAAAACCAGCAGTCCTTGACCTATTGCTGCAACCGTCTTTTCCTCCACAGCAACACTGGCATGTTTAACCCGCTGAATTACCGCAATCATTTAGCGCTACCTTGTGCCTTGTTCGTCTTTTTACTTTGGCGCACGATCAGACGGGATATCAATAAACCCACCTCAAAAAGCATCCATAGCGGAATAGCGAGCATAAATTGTGACAAAATATCCGGTGGCGTTAGCAGCATCCCCAGAACAAAAGCGCCAACAAAAATATAAGGGCGCAGGCTCGCCAGCTTAGCCGGCGTCGTTAAGCCCGTTGCAACCAACAAAACCGTTGCTATCGGCACTTCGAAGACCAAACCAAAGCCAAAAAACAGCTTTATCACAAAGCTAAAATACGCCTGAATATCCGTCATCACCTGAACGCCCTCAGGCGCCACGGCGGTAAAAAAGCCGAAAATCACAGGAAAGACTAAAAAATATGCAAAAGCAACGCCACTATAAAACAAGATAATCGAGCTAAATAATAATGGCAGGGTGAAACGCTTTTCTTTTAAGTATAAACCCGGAGCAATAAACGCCCAAAGTTGATGCAATAACACAGGCATGGCCAGAAACACCGCAAGAAAAATCGCCAACTTGAGTGGGGTTAAAAAAGGCGAAGCCACTTCAGTTGCAATCATTTGGCTGCCATCTGGCAACGCAGCTAATAAGGGCTCAGCCAAGATATGATACAAGTCGGCGGCGAAATAAAACAAACCCAAGAACAATACCACAATCACCGCAACGCTCCATAACAGGCGGCGACGAAGCTCAACTAAGTGTTCAATAAGCGGCTGTTCGACCAAATGATCTGCAACCTCTTTGTCACCAACGCCAGGATGCGCGGAGGTTTTTGAGGCAGAAAAGCTTGCAGGCTCTTCCGGTGAGTTTGGGGACGAGTTTGTATCTGGCTGAGGCTTTGATTCCATAACTCATTACCCCTTGGTTGAAGAATCGTCCAGCTTTGGATCTTGCGAGGTAGGTGTCGCTGATTGCGTGGGCGGGTTGATTGCCTCTTGCTTGATATCTTCAACGCTTTGATGAAATTCTTGGAAGGTTTTTTGAGACAACTCGCTTGATTCTTGCAGCTGTTTTTTTAGTTTTTCCAACTCAAGCTCTCGGTCAATTTCATTTTGAATATTCACCCATGCACCGCGAACTTTCGCTACCATGCGAGCAATCGCTCTAACCGCAACAGGCATGCGCTTAGGCCCCAAAACCAGAAGGCCCAGCACAAAAATCACCATCAGTTCTGCAAAACCCAGATCAAACATGGCGACTGAGCGTTTACTTTTCGGCTTCTTTTTTGCGAGCCTTTTCTAGCTCTTCAGCGTCTTCTGCTTGGATACTCGGCTTTTGCTCCTCTTCGCTCATCGCTTTTTTAAATCCTTTAATCGATGCGCCTAAATCACCACCGAGGTTTTTTAATCGCTTACCACCAAACAATAATAAAACGATCGCCAAAATAATGATTAATTCCCAAGGGCTTAAGCCAAACATTGCGCACCTCGCTGCAGATTAAAAGAATAAAAGCTATGACTTCCTAGCGGCTTTTTCTTCAAGCCCAGACAATCCAAATCGACGTTCAAGCACCGCTAAAACCTCAGTTACCGAAACATCTTGATCCACTAACGCCACAAGGCTATGAAACCATAAGTCAGCCACTTCATTGACCAAGTCTTGCCTAAGCGTATCGGATTTAGGCTCATGAGAGAAGTCTTTGGCCGCAAGGATCATTTCTGTTGATTCCTCACCGACCTTTTCCAAAATCTTATTTAGCCCCTTAGCATACAGCGATGCCACATAAGAGCTGTCAGGCTCTGCCTGCTTGCGCTGCTCTAGCACTTGTTCTAGCTGTTTTAGGATCTCGCTCATCGAACTTCAATACCTCGAGCTTTCATCGTCTCTTTCGCCTCAGCAATGGTATGTTGGCCAAAGTGAAAAATACTCGCCGCGAGCACTGCATCCGCCTTGCCTTCGATCACGCCATCAGCCAGATGATCAAGGTTGCCCACGCCACCAGAGGCGATCACAGGGACTTCAACAGCTTCGCTGACTGCTCGCGTCAACGCCAAATCAAAGCCGTCTTTGGTTCCATCGCGATCCATACTGGTCAGTAATACCTCGCCCGCACCCGATTGGCCCAGCTGTGTATTGGCTGTCATTCGTTTCGCCCACTCGATCGCATCGATACCTGTTGGCGTTCTGCCACCATGAGAAAAAATCTCCCAGCGATTATCGGCCACTTTTCGCGCATCAATCGCAATAACAATACATTGCGCTCCAAAGCGCTCAGCAGCTTCGGCCACAAATTCAGGGTTTTTGATCGCGGCAGAATTAATCGCCAC
>JBPEWS010000244.1:0-1955 GCA_052032465.1 Pseudomonadales bacterium | reverse complement strand
GCTATAGCCGCGATTAAGCCCGGCGCCAGCTGGCATGCCTTCCATGAGGTCGCCACTGAAACGATCACCCAAGGACTGATTGACCTTGGCTTATTGGCCGGCAGCCTTTCTGAAAACCTTGAAAGCGAGCGCTACAAAGCGTTTTTCATGCATAAAACAGGCCACTGGCTGGGCATGGATGTACATGATGTGGGCGACTACAAGATTGACCAAGAATGGCGTGTCCTTGAAAAAGGCATGGCCATGACGGTAGAGCCCGGCATTTATGTTGCGCCAAACAACCTTGCTGTTGACGAAAAATGGCGCGGCATTGGCATTCGCATTGAAGACGATGTTGTTGTTAATAAATCTGGTTGTGAAGTCCTAACCGCTGATGCGCCTAAAGAAGTGGCTGAAATCGAAGCCTTAATGCAAAGCCTACGCTGAGACCTTTATGACCTCTACTGCAAACACTAAAGACCAACCGACCCGCTCATTAGAGACCGATATTGTCATTATCGGCTCAGGTTTGGCGGGTTTGTGTTTTGCAGCTACGTTAGCCGAGCATAGCGAGAAGCGTGTCACCCTAATCGAGCGAAGAGCGCTTAGCCAACTTCCTGAGTCAGACATTGATCCGCGCACTGTTGCTTTGTCTGCCACCACCGTTAGCCTTTTTAAAGAGATCGGGATCTGGCCTTCATTGGCTGAAAAAACAAACCCCGTCTGGACCATTCATGTCAGTAGCGAAGCGCGTTTTGGCTCATCCATTATGGAGCCGCCGGCGCAGAATCAGCAACAACCTCTGGGCTATGTCACCACCTACGCTGCGCTGAGCAATGCATTGTTAGCTAAGCTTAGCGAGTCTCAGCATTGCCAATTGCTGGATAGCGCCATTGTTGGCTCTGCAAATTCTGTCACACAAACCGCCTCAGGGTGGCAGCTTCAAGTAACAACAGAGCAAGGCGACTGCACCATTGATACTCGCTTGTTGATTGGCTCTGACGGCGCCCAGTCGGCCTTACGTGATTTTTGGCGCTTTTCGGTGGATGAACACGATTACCAGCTCGATGGTCTTGTCTGCTCGCTACACTGCGAAGCAGATAACCAAAACACGGCTTATGAGCGCTTTATGGACCAAGGCCTGGCCGCTTTATTACCACAAAATGATCACCATTTTGGCCTTGTCTGGGCTTTGCCACGTGACTCAGAGCTGTTCCATGCCAGCCCCGAACAGCTTGCCAAAGAAGTGCAGCGCCACGTAGGCTGGCGAGCAGGTCGTCTTAGTGTGGTAAGCTCGGTTGCTCGCTTTCCGCTGAAACGCACTTTGGCGAATGACTGGCATTTGCGCAATGGCTTCTTGCTGGGCAATAGTCAGCACTCACTTCATCCCGTTGCTGGTCAGGGCTTTAATCTAAGCGCTCGCGATGCGCACAGCCTTGCTAAATTATGCATTGAGCATGATCTCGACTATCAACGTATTTTGCCTGCCTACCAAAAAGTCCGAGAACAGGACCACCAGCGCACGGTGACACTGTCTCACCAATTACCCAAATTATTTAATTATCGAAACCCATTGGTCGGTCTGTCGCGTCAATTGGGCTTATTGGCCTTTGACAGCATGCCCGCCATTGCGAAATCATGGTTTGTTCAACAAGCCATGGGGCAACACGCAAAACGCTTATGATTAAGACATACGATATCGCCATTGTCGGCGCAGGCATGGTTGGTCAAACACTGGCACTTCTGCTCGCAGAGCACGGTTTTTCGATCGCGCTCATTGAAAAAAACAGCAAACCCAGCGCAGCGAAAGCGGCGACAGACATTAACGATTTTGCAAATCGAGTGAGCGCCATCACCCCTTATTCCGAGTTTTTACTCAACAAGGTTAATGCTTGGGCCACCATTGAGCGCCAGCGCCTTTGTCGTTATGAGCGCATGACCGTTTGGGAAGAAAATGGCACCGCAACACTCGACTT